>VXPN01000536.1 GCA_009839535.1 Boseongicola sp. SB0662_bin_57
CCCGGAAAGTGCCGAATCTCGCGCAATTGGTGTCGCCTCTGCCCTGTGCGAATCAAGCAAGTGCGATTAATGGTTCTGCAGCCGTACGCGGGCGGGCGAGCGCCCTGCCTGTCCGGACGGCATTACCCGTCCCGCCGGACCGGGAAACATGAACCAGAACCTGGAGACGACAATGTCCAAAATGTCACTAGCCTGCGCGACGGCCTTCCTGGCGTCGTCCGGTGCCGCCTTTTCGGGCAGCCACCTTACCGAAGTCAGCTTCGGCACCAACTGGGTTGCCCAGGCCGAGCACGGAGGCTTCTACCAAGCCGTTGCAGACGGCACCTATGAAGAGTGCGGACTCAAGGTCACGATCGTGCCGGGGGGGCCGCAGATCAACAACCGTGCGCTGATGCTTGCGGGCCGAATCGACTTCCACATGGGCGGCGACCTGCTGCAGGCGTTCGCGGCCGCAAAGGAAAACGTGCCGGTGGTTGCGGTAGCGGCCATCTTCCAGAAGCATCCACAAGTCATCCTTGCCCATCCCGGCGAGGCCGAAAGCTGGGACGAGCTCAAGAATCTCACGCTCCTGATCGGCGACAACGGGTTTCAAAGCTACTACCAGTGGATGATGGCGGCCCACGGCTTCACCGCCGAGCAGCGCGAGCCCTATACCTTCAATCCGGCGCCATTTCTGGCCGACAACCGCAAGGGAATGCAGGGCTACCTTTCGTCCGAGCCTTACCTTGTCGAAAGGACGGGCGGCTTCACGCCGAACGTGTTCCTGATCGCGGACGCAGGTTATTCCACCTACGCCACGACCATCGAAACCATGGCCGACGACATTGCCGAACGGCCTGAAGTCGTGCAGTGTTTCGTCGATGGCTCCATCAAGGGGTGGTACGCGTATCTTTATGGCGATGCGTCCGCCGCGAATGCGTTGATCCAGGAAGCGAACCCCGAAATGTCATCGGACAAGATCGCTTATGCCATCGCGAAGATGAAAGAGCATGGCATCGTGGATTCGGGCGATTCCGAGACCATGGGAATTGGAGTCATCACGGATGCCAAGGTCGAGGACTTCTTCAACAAGATGGTCACGGCCGGCGTGATTGAGGGCGACGTCAATTGGTCCGCCGCATATGACACGAGCTTCACAGGCAAGGGTGTCGGCATCGACCTGAAGAAGTGACCTTGACGCGGAGAGCCGCATGACAGCCAGGCACGGGCGCAGGCCCCTTCTTACCATGTCCCGCGTCGAGAAGACCTTCGGCGGCGAGACCGTGGCGCTGAAGGACCTGAGCCTGACCGTGAACGGAGGTGACTTCCTGTCGCTGCTCGGCCCTTCGGGCTGCGGCAAGTCAACAGCCCTCAGGCTGATTGCCGGACTCATTCACCCGACCAGCGGCCGGCTCGAATGGAGCGGCGAGAGGGGCGCCGGCGATCTGGGCATCGTGTTCCAGGAACCGACGCTCATGCCCTGGATGACCGTCTCGCAGAACGTCTGGCTGCCGTATCGCCTCCGCGGAAAGGGCTTCGCGGAGGCGCAGCGCGACATCGACGCCGCGCTTGAGCTCGTGGGCCTTGCGGAGTTCACGGAAGCGTATCCGCGCGAGCTTTCCGGCGGCATGAAGATGCGCGTCTCCATTGCCCGTGCCATGGTCACGCGACCCCGGCTGATCCTGCTCGACGAGCCCTTTGCCGCACTCGACGAGATCACCCGCTTCAAGCTGAACGACGACCTGTTGGAGATGAAGGCTGCATTGGGCTGCACGGTGATATTCGTCACCCATTCGGTCTTTGAAAGCGTCTTCCTGTCGGACCGCGTCATCGTCATGGCGGCGCGACCCGGACGGGTCATCAGTGAACTCGGCATAGACACCCCCTATCCCCGGCACGCCGATTTCCGCACCTCGAACGAATATGCGGCCCATACAAGGGACGTGTCGAACGCGTTGGGAGAAGCCATGGGAGCGGCGGCATGAACCTGTCCGACGACGCAGTTCCGGCCCTGGACAAGGAGGAGGAGTTCCGGGCAAGGCGCAACCGGATCAACCGGATTGCCAAGTGGACGCTTCCGAGCCTCGTCATGGCGCTCAGCCTGCTTGCCTGGCATCTCTACGTGACCCTGAATGACGTTCCCCACTACGTGCTGCCGGGGCCTGTTCCCGTCGGCAAGTCGATCGTTGAGGACTGGGCCTTGCTCTGGCCGGCAATGCTGACCACTTCGCGCCTGACGATCCTCGCGCTCTTCCTGGCCGTGACTGGCGGCGTTGCCCTCGCCGTGGCCTTCACCCAGTCGCGATGGGCTGAGATGAGCTTCTTTCCCTATGCCGTGATTCTTCAGGTCACGCCCGTTGTCGCCATCGCCCCCCTGCTGCAGATCTACGTGGACAGCGCCTTCGTCGCGGCGCTGCTCTGCGCCTGGATCGTGGCCTTTTTCCCGATCCTCTCCAACACGACAACCGGCCTCAAGTCCGCCGACCACAACCTGCACGACCTGTTCACGATCTACGGGGCCACGCGTTGGCAAAGGCTCCGTTACCTTGCTGCACCGTCAGCGTTGCCGTACTTCCTCGGCGGACTGAGGATTGCCGGAGGACTGGCCCTTATAGGCGCGGTGGTTGCCGAGTTCGTCATCGGCCGGGCCGGCACGGGACTCGGCCTCGCTTCGACATTGCTTGAGGCGTCATACCGTTTCAACTTCGGACGCCTCTACGCAGCGCTGATCCTGATTTCGATCCTTGGCATCGGAATCTTCGCGATCACCTCGTTGATAAGCCACCTGATGCTTCGCAAATGGCACGAGAGCGCACTGACTCGCGAAATCTGATCGCTGCCACATTTTCCAGGACTTGCCATCCCGGCATTCGAAGGGCGTTCCGGTCGCCCGGCATTCGCTGGAACCGCTGCTGAAGCTCCGGCCCGGCACCCTTCAGGCAGCGCAATTCAAAGTGTCGCATTGACCGGTCCGGCCTCAGCCTGAATCCTTGCTCCAAACATGGTGGGAGTGTGTCCGTGATTCCGGTTCTCGACTGGTCCTGCTTCATTTCGGGCAAGAAGCGCGACGAATTTGCAAGGCATCTGGGCAGGGCTTGCCGGGAGACCGGCTTCTTCCTCCTGTCTGGCCATGGCGTTCCCCGACTCCTGATCGATGACACCTTCGCCGCAGCGAAACGGTTCTTCGATCTTCCCGAAGGGGAGAAGATGCCGCTCGACATTCGAACCAACTCGCACAACCGCGGATGGACGGCGTACGGCTCGGAGAACCTTGACGACAGCAGGCCGGATCAGGTCGACCGGAAAGAGGCATTCAACATCGGCCTCGAGCTTGCCGGCGACGACCCGCGCATGGACCAGCCGTTTCGAGGACCGAATCTCTGGCCGGATCTGCCGGGTTTTCGGGAAACCGCGCTTGCGTACTTTGATGCCGTGCTCCGGCTGGGAATCGACCTCCATCGCGCCATTGCGCTCGACCTCGGCCTGAAGGAGAATCACTTCACGCCGTTTCTGGATGAGCCACTGGCAACGCTGAGACTGCTTCACTATCCGGGAGGTGCCGGAAAGACCGGCGGCATCGGGGCGGGTGCGCACACGGACTACGGCTCCATCACGCTGTTGACGAGCGATGGCGAGCCCGGACTTCAAGTCATGAACCGTGCCGGCACGTGGATAGACGTACCCACGATGCCGGACACGTTCGTCGTCAACATCGCCGATTGCCTGATGCGCTGGACGAACGACATCTACGTTTCCACCCCGCATCGGGTTCTGGTCCCAAGGAACCCCCGTTTCTCGCTGGCGTTCTTCCTTGATCCGAACCCGGACGCGGTGATCGAGGCGCTGCCCGGAACTGGAAACCCAAGATACCCGCCGGTCACGAGCGCCGAATACCTGAAAATGCGGCTTGACGCGACCTATGACGCAAAGATCACCGAATGACACCGCACACGGACAGCCGAACCGTCAGCCATTCCGGGACGCTTGGCCTTCATGCCGGGTGCGGGGACCATCGAGCAGGACTCTCGGGATCGGTCATTCTCGCCGCGGGCACATCTGATTGACATGGGACGACCCCTCGCATGATCCTCAGGGGATGCATTGGCCAGCAGGCGCGGGGGAGAGCAGCATGAAGAACGCACTCAAGGAGATATGGGGCCGTGGCGACCCGGTCCTGAACGGATGGTGCTCGATCGGCGACCCTTTCGCTGCGGAAGTCATGGCAGCACAGGGATTCGACTCGCTCACGGTTGACGGGCAGCATGGGGTACTTGACTACTCGGAAGCCCTGCCAATGCTCCAGGCCATGCGCGCGTCACGCAAGACGCTTGTGGCACGCGTGCCATGGCGCGAGCCCGGCATCATCATGAAGTATCTCGATGCAGGTGCAATGGGCGTCATCTGCCCGATGATCAACTCGCGAGAGGAAGCGGCCGAATTCGTGAGCTTTCTCAGATACCCGCCCAAGGGGCAGCGAAGCTTCGGCCCAACCCGTGCCGCCTTCGCGTGCCCGGGCTACTCGATCGAAGCCGCAAACGCGGAGATCCTTGCCTTTGCCATGATCGAGACCGCCGACGGCGTCAGGAATCTCGAGGAGATCGCGGCAACGCCCGGGCTTGACGGGCTGTATGTCGGACCGATCGACCTGACGCTCGGCGTCTCGGGCGGCCGCCTTCCACCCGGCTTCGACCGGGAAGAGCCCGAAATGATCGACGTGCAGAAGAGAATTGCCGAAGCAGCGAGGAATGCCGGCATACACGCGGCGCTTCATTGCGGGTCGCCCGACTACGCGATGCGCGGGATCGAGTGGGGTTACGACATGGTCACGATTCTGGGCGATGTGCGCTTCCTTGCTTCGGCGGCCAGCGCGTCTGTCGACGCCTTCCGAAGGTTGAGCGGCACCGCCGCCTCGACAGGCGACTTGGGCGCGCATTGAATTTGCGGAATGCGATCTTTCCGTCCGCCCTGGTTCCGGATCCCGCCTTGCCGAGGCCGGACCGCAATGTTCGAGACGGCGCCTCGGCCGGTTGCAGGAGAAGGCAGCTTGCGGCCTGAGCGTGGATCGCGGATCAATCGACCGAGTGCATTGGCAACCGCGCAAGGGCGAGTGCCAATTTCATGAACCGCGATCCTGATCCTGCCCTCTGCCGGACGCTCCGGCATGGCGCCGGATGCGGCACAGGCATGTCAATGCTTGCACTTTGCGCATTGACCCGATCAAAGTTCTGCCACCTGAGAGGAGGCATCTGATGAAACTCACCGGTAACTGGTCCTTTCCGGCACCCGTCCGCTTTGGTGCGGGCCGAATCTCCGAAATCGGCGATGCCTGCAACGCCGCCGGCATCAAGAGGCCGCTTCTGGTCACCGACCGAGGTCTCGAGGAAATGGAGATCACCCGGCGAACGCTTGATCTCCTGCAAGATGCGGGGCTGGGGCGCGCGCTCTTTGCTGCCGTCGATCCGAATCCGAGCGAACGCAATCTCGAGGAGGGTTTGCGGCTCTTCCGGGACGGCGGATTCGACGGCGTCGTGGCGTTCGGCGGCGGGTCCGGCCTTGACCTGGGCAAGACGCTCGCCTTCATGGCCGGTCAGTCACGCCCGGTCTGGGACTTCGAGGACGTAGGCGACTGGTGGACCCGGGCCGACCCGGCGGGCATCCACCCCATCGTCGCGGTGCCCACGACTGCGGGCACCGGATCGGAAGTCGGGCGCGCCAGCGTCATCACCAACTCGTCCACGCATGAGAAGAAGATCATCTTTCATCCGAAGATGCTGCCGTCCGCGGTCATATGCGATCCGGAACTCACGGTCGGACTGCCGAAGGCCATTACGGCCGGCGCCGGACTTGACGCTTTTGCCCATTGCGTCGAAGCATTTTCGAGCCCTCACTACCACCCGATCTGCCAAGGGATTGCGCTCGAAGGCATGCGACTGGTGAAAGAGTACCTGCCACGGGCGCATGACGACGGCACCGACCTTGAGGCACGCGCGCAGATGATGAGCGCCGCCGCAATGGGAGCGAGCGCCTTCCAGAAGGGGCTGGGAGCGGTTCACGCGCTCTCGCATCCGATCGGCGCGCATCATGGCACGCATCACGGCAC
>VXPN01000093.1 GCA_009839535.1 Boseongicola sp. SB0662_bin_57
AACGGAAATCCGGTCCGGATCGGGCCGCGACGTCGTACTTTAACCGCTTACGCCGCTCCGTGGGCGGCGCGACCCGGTTCGGGAACTCCGCAGGCAACACTTCGCTGCTCACCCTGTCGGAAACGGAGATGGAACGGGCGCCTCCCTGACGCGCATGACTCGTCACCTTGCTTGAATTTGGCACATCAAGAGTGCGGCCTGAAACTACCAATGTGGGCTCTTGGTCGCGCTCAAGGTCAGCAGATTCGGGATTCGAATCCCCGATCGCTGGCCGCACATTTCCTCGAGAGTGACATAGAGTCTTGGAGCTCCCGGACCGCCTTTGGTCCGGGGGCCTCGCTCGCATCAATGTTGAGTCCAATTCCAACACTCCCGCAATTGCAAACTGATTGCCTGTGTCCTGAACAAACCGTTGCCCGGGAATGTCCAGTTGAATCCTGGAGAGCGGTTGAGCACTGACCTTCCCCTGGCTGAGCGGGAAACTTTCGGAGGCCAATCGGGCGCTTCAAGCACCCGATGTGACGGCAACGATTGCCTGCCTGCGGTGCATCCGGACAATTGCGACGGAGACAAGAGAGATCTGGACAAGACTTCGCACTGTCTGCAAGAGGCAGCGTGCGTCCTGCCTTCGTGCTGACTGAATGCAGATGACCAAGGAGACATGAGGTTGTTCATGATGAAATGTGGCATCCTGATCACAGGTTCCCTGTATTGGGATAATGAAAACGAACGGGACGTCTGGCGCGAACGGCGACTGAGAATGTCCGAGAGCACCCGCGTTCGCGCACCCATCCGCTACGGACGCAAGTCGACGAGGTGGGGATCCGCCTTTACGATGACCTTTGAGCAGGGCGACCCGTCCGGCTGGGCGTTGCTCGTGCCCTGTCAGTGCAAGATTCAGACCATCGAAGACATGATAATCGAGGCTGAAGCCCTGTGGGAAGCTGAAGATCCCAATTCAGAGCCGGGAATGATCGGCAAGGATTGGGGTGTCGTCGGAGCGCAGTTCGGAAACGATGAAGCCAGAGAGTTACTGGCTCCAGCCTGGAAGAGCTGTTTCCAGGCGGACGGAAGGAAGGGGCTTTCTGTTGTGGGAGATGACGGCGTTCTCAACATCAAATGGCCGGAGACCGAGGACGGGGCGCCGGCGGACATGAATGTCATTCTGGCCGCCGCCACCAAACCGGAACCCGGGTCACCTGGACCGGACGAGGTCGCCGATGCCTGGCTCCGTCAGAGCGATGGTCATGAGCGTTACTTCCTGGAGAACGTGCGTCACCACATCCGAACATCCGACGATTGTAAAATCTGGCGACGGATTGAAGAGCGGAAGCCTGACTGGCTCGAATGCGAGAAGTACGCGGACGCAATCGGGACTTTGCAGGCTGAAACGGCGGGCCGTCAGTAAACGCCATTGACACTCCATCCTCGCGCTTGCGGGCGGTCACTTCCGCAGAGAGTCCTCGCACGCGACCGGGCTATGAGGTTGTTGTCGACTGTCCCGTCCCGGCTCACTGTTTTCATGATCTTGACCAGAGATTCAGTTCCTGTTTTGCTCTCCTGTTCAGGCGGTCTTGGAAGAAATGGCACTCCATATGGCGAATGAACACACGGAATTCTGGCTGGCGCTGCTGGAACTTGGCGACACCGAACATGCGAGACGGCGGCTTTGGAACGCCTACTGCCTCTTGAAATGTCCCGGTACCGTTTCCCGCTTCCTTGATATCGAAGAGCAGCAGAAGGCAATTTCGCGACTGGGTTTTTCTCACCCACACGAATGGAATCAGTTAAGTGACGAGATCGATAAGTTTGTCGACGAACGTGAAAGTGTCCCTATCGATTCGCCGGACCTTCTTGGGGATTTCTCGGCGTTCATGGACTTCTCCGACATTGAATTTGATGATGACGTGTCGTTTGCGGGTCGGCTTATGATCGGAGCGAACTTTAGTGGAGCAGAGTTCCGTCGCACGGCCGCATTCGAGGGGACGGAGTTCATTGGCCCTGCAGGTTTTGCCGGAACGAAATTCTTCACGGACGAGGTTCCGATGGCAGAAGCAGTCAACAGAGAAGTGTCCTTTTCAAAGGCGACTTTCCATGGATCCGCAGCATTTTCGGGTGCTCAGTTCCCAGAGCAAAGTGACTTTCGAGAAGCCCTGTTTCGACAGGGCGCGTCCTTTGGCGGAGCCGTGTTTGTTGCTCGATTCGTCAGGGGTGATCTGAATTATGCGTTTGTTTCCTTCAAGCTGTCAAAATTCGATGGCACAGCTGATTTTCGCGATGCCGTATTCGGTGCGGATGCCGCACTCGACAATTCGACGATGAAAGAAGGTGCCGACTTCACGAATGCAGCCTTTAGCGGCACTGTCAGGTTTCACAATTGCCGGTTCCGGTCAACCACGTCCTTCCGGAACGCGACCTTTCGTACGCCGCCAAATTTTTTTGAGACCGAACTTCATGAGGACGTGGATTTTGGCGGGATCGACTGGAAACTTGCCGAAAAGAACTACCACCGCTCGACCAGGCGCGACGTTTTGACGAACGAAATGTCAATCCATGCCGATCACGCAATGCGGGCGTGGGAGAGATTGGCACTCATCATGAGCCAGCGCGAGAAACGAGAGGACCGTCATCAGTTCTTCAGGCTGAAGATGCGGGCTGAGCGTTGGAGAGACGGCATTGGCTTCCTGTCTTCCCTGAACTGGCTGTTTGACGCACTTTCGGACTATGGCTGGAGCGCTGGCAGGGCGTTCGGTTGGTGGGCAGGCCACGTCTTGCTCATCGGTGCAGTCCTGGCCGGGGTGGCGATGCATTGCTCACTTTGCGCAGTTGATGGTGGGCAACGGTTCCTCGGCTTCTTTCGAGATGGCGTGCTTCTCAGCTTTGCGAACTCCCACTCCTTTCTCGGTCTCGCGTCCGACGGCGGCTGGCTTGAAGGATCCAAGGATGCCATCGTGGATTCATGTTGTGAAACTGCGGCCTTCGCTGCAGTTTTCGGATACATCGGCCTGGTTCAGGCAATTTTGGGCCCGATCCTGCTTTTCCTGGTTCTGCTCACGCTGCGCAACCGCTTCAGGTTGACTTAGCACGCAGTCCGTTCCCGGCGGAGCGGCTTGCAAGTCAGGTTTGGCAGTCTCACCTTGCCATGTTGCGAATCTCGCCTTGAATGGCTGCTGGTGGCAGCGAAATGATCCGCACGAATTTCGTCCATATCCCAGCGGTGCAGCGCGCTGGAAAGAAGAGCACGAATCGCCTACACGAGCGCGGAAAGCCGAACCCGTGTTCCGTGATTTCGGCACCGGAGAAATGCATGAGGGCCGGATGAACCAGATCAACATGAGATGGAAGTGTCCTTACTGTGGCCACGCGCAGATCGTGACCAATGCGACCTATAACCAAGCCGACTTCTCAATCCTCAATGACCTTAGCAAGCACGGGCTGATAGGCGGAAGAGTGATCTCGACCGTTTGTTCGAACGAAGAATGCAAGGAGATCTCCCTCACATTTGCACTTCATAATGCAAGATTCTCAATGGAATTTGGTCGTTACCTGACCGGAGAGCCACTTCATTCCTGGTCTCTCTTGCCCGAAAGCAGCGCGAAGCCGCAGCCTGACTACATCCCGGAGCCCATCCTTAAGGACTACAGGGAGGCCTGCGGCGTTCAGGACCGTAGCGCGAACGCCTCGGCAACACTGTCCAGGCGTTGCCTCCAGGGAATGATCCGTGACTTCTGCGGGATCGAGAAGCGTACCCTGAAAGAGCAAATTGACCACCTGAAAGAGATGGTTGCCAAAGGGAACGCACCGCGCGGCGTCAGCCACGACACCATGGAAGGCATAGACACTGTCAGGGAGTTTGGAAACATCGGGGCCCACATGGCAAAGGACATCAACTTGATGATTGATGTCGAACCCGGCGAGGCTCAGGCGCTCATCCGACTGATCGAGATCCTGTTCGAGGAGTGGTATGTGGCAAGACACCAGCGCGATAGAAACTTGAAAGAACTGGATGTCATGGCCAGCGAGAAGAAGGCAGTGACCGAGAAGTCCGAACTCCCTCCACCGGACGACCAGCAGGCTGCTGAATCCTGATCATGGTTGACCGGCCTGGGCAGCAGATTGGCTTCCCGATTCGGTTGTGGTGGTCGTCCTGACAGCGAGTTCAGGCTCCACGTGAATGTGACCTATGGGAGCGAGCATCGATTGCCATCGGATTTCACCCATTGTTCATGCAACGGAAGGTTGCCATACTCCTTGGCTGAAACGGTGCCCGCAAGCTGACGGCTTTCCGAGGGGACCGGCGCGAGCATGATCGAGGCAGGCATGAAAGCCCTGACAAAGAAAGAATGCGCCAGACCGGCGTCCGAGTGACGGGGGCGGGGACGATAGCCATAGCGATAACGGCGGCCGTTTCATCGCGACTTGGGGGATGTCACTCAGCAAGGCTTCGCAGTCGGATGCACAGAAATTGCCTGATGCAACACTTGGGTGATTTCGCTATGTGTCCCCAGAACAGAACACAAGAGATTTCAAGGGCAAGGGACAAAATTAATGTCATCTGATCTGTCTGACCTGATTCTCTCGCTGACGCCCGAGGACGGTTCTTCCATCGGCAATGGCGCGATGCTGGCGCTGCTGCGCGAGCGTATCCCAACGCTGGCCGACGAGTCCTATGCAGAGACTCGGGATGCTCTGATCGATGAGGGCAGGCTTGGCCGGGGCAAGGGGCGTGGCGGCTCGGTCTATCGGGCGGATGTGGCTGACATGGAGCTGACCGCACCGGCGACGAAGGAGCCGAAGGCCGCCCGCAGGACCCGGAAGAAGTCCACCCGCAAATTGAATGAGCCGACCGAGGTGCTGCCCTACCACCACGATGCGACCCGCATGAACAACCCCGAAGTGGGGATGGTGCATGCGGACACCGACCCGGACGGGGAGAGGACAAGCTGGCAATACGATCCGCACCTCGACCCGACGCTGAACTTCGACTCCGCACGTGGGGCGATTGAAACGCTGATCGACGATGCGCTTGCCAGCGACGATCCGGAGCGCATGAAGGACGCGCTCACGGAACTCAGGCGCTTGCAGGCACCTTACCTGAACTGGACCGGCAAGGCGGAGAAGACGTCGTTCGAGGTCGATACCGTCTCGCTCCATGTGCACGAACGGGTGGACCCGGCGACGATCCTTGCGAATGCGGCGAAGCGGCTGAATGGGCAGGACGCGGCGACGCAGTGGCGGCAGCCGGACCTGTTCGCAGACCCGTTCGAGAACTTGCCGTTGCGTCAGGCGCTGGATTTCTACCGTCACGAGAAGGGCTGGTCCAACCGGCTGGTGGCCGGAGACAGCCTCTTGGTGATGAACTCGCTTCTGACCAAGGAAAGCATGGGCGGCAAGGTGCAGATGATCTACATCGACCCGCCTTACGGCATCAAATACGGGTCGAACTTCCAGCCCTTCACGAACAAGCGCGACGTGAAGGACCGCTCAGACGCCGACCTGACCCAGGAACCCGAGATGATCAAGGCGTTCCGGGACACATGGGAATTGGGTATCCACTCCTACCTCACCTATCTTCGTGACCGGTTGATGCTGGCGCGGGAATTGCTGACCGACAGCGGGTCGGTGTTCGTGCAGATTGGCGATGAGAATGTTCATCGAGTTAGAGAGGTTCTTGATGAAGTGTTTTCCCAAAACAATTTTATTTCTTCGATAACGGTAAAAAAGACTTCGGTCCAAACGGACCTTGCGATTCCAAGTGTCGCAGACCACATCCTCTGGTTCTGCAAGAATAGGAAGAATCTGAAATACCGCCCCGTTCATTTATCCAAAAGTGTTGGAGATCCTGGATCGGACCAATATCGCTGGATTCGGGACGAAGGCGGAACGTACACGCGCATCAAAGATCAAAGCAATTACGCGGTTTCAGAGCTTTGTCGTCCAGACAACCTAACCTCCAGCCATGAATATAGTCGGGGAAAGGAACCTATTTCTTTCCAAGGCAGGGAGTTTTTGCCTGCCCGGGTTCCACTCTGAGGTGCAACAGCAGCGAGCGAGGGCGAAGCCCGAG
>VXPN01000016.1 GCA_009839535.1 Boseongicola sp. SB0662_bin_57
CGCTTGTGTGGCCCTGTTCGCCGTCGATCTCCCAATCGACGCCCGTCACCTTCCGGCCGCTCTCGGTGACCGCTGTCACCTTTGCGCCTTCCGTGATCTTCACGCCCTTCATCCGCGCCCCCCGAGCCAGCGCCATCGCGATATTGGCCGGATCGCACTGCCCGTCACCCGGAAGGTGAACGGCGGCCGCCATGTCCCCGACCTCGACATGGGGATACAACGCCTTGACCTCTTCGGGGCCGACCTCGTTCACCTCGATGCCAAAGGCGCGGGCAAGCGATGCCTGGCGCCGAACCTCTTCACGCCGGTCCTCCGTCAGGGCGACAGTGAGAGATCCCACCATCCGAAATCCCGTCGCCACGCCCGTCTCTGCCTCGAGACGCCGGTAGAGATCGGCAGAATACTTGGCGAGCCGGGTCATGTTCTCGTTGGCCCGCAACTGCCCGATCAGCCCGGCCGCATGCCAGGTCGTGCCGCAGGTCAGGTGCTTGCGCTCCAGGAGCAGAATGTCCGTCCAGCCCCGCTCGGCGAGGTGATAGGCAACCGAACAGCCGGACACGCCGCCGCCAATGACCACGGCACGGGCATGCCTGGGCAGCGCGCTCATGGGTACAGCTCCGCAAACCTGGACTTGTAGAGCGCGATCATCTCTTCCTCCGTGGCACCGTCGTCGTAGGGCGGGGTCGCAAGGTGGCGCACGCGTTCCGCCCCGATGCGGACGAGATGCGAGATGCGCGGCGACAGTTCGCCCCATGCCTCTTCCCACATCGGGAAGAGTTCCGTGAATGACGGATCCCGTCTACCGATGACCGTGGCCGGGCCGAAGACCCGCACGCCCTTGCGGCGAAACGGGTCGACAAACACGGCTTCGGCAGACGGCGCGTTGGCGAGGTTCCGGCGCGTGCCCGGCGAGCGAATGTCCCCGTAAGCGATCGCGTCGCCGCCAAGGGCAAGAAACGTGCCCTTCGGCGCCGCCGCCGGCTGGCCGTCCGGCGCCACGGTGGCAACGATGCCCAGCGGGAACTCCCGGATGATGCGCTGCGCTTCGGCGTCAAGCATGTGCAGCCCTCCCTGGGCCGCCGCCTGCTGCCGGACAGCCGTGACCTGAACACGGCGGATTCACGCCGGGCAGGTCCCAGGGCCCGAACGCGCCGCTGAACTCGGCAATCCGCCTCATCACGTCCCGCGTCATGCCCGCAGCCTTTCGTTTTCCGGATCCCAGAGCGGAGCGTCGGGCTGCACGGTGGCCTTGCAGCGCTCCCCGTAGATGTCGACCTCGATCTCCGTGCCTGGAACGGCCAGATCGGATCGCAGCATGCCGAGGGCAACGGACGCATTGACGCGGTAGCCCCACCCACCGGAGGTGGTTTCACCGACGACCTTGTCATCATGCCAAAGCGTCGACATGTACGGCGCGTCCGCATCCCCGGCGTCCACCGTCAGCGTGACGAAGCGCTTCGTGACGCCCAGCCGCTTCTGTTCCAGCAGCGCCGCCTTCCCCGGAAAGTCCGTGTTCTTGTCGAACCTGATGAAGCGGTCGAGCCCGCCTTCCAGAAGGCTGTAGTCCGAGGAAAGGTCTCCCTTCCAGGCGCGGTATCCCTTTTCCAGGCGAAGCGAGTTCAGCGCCCACATGCCGAACGGCTTCGCGCCCGCCTCGGTCACGGCGTCCCAGATGTCCGGAGCGTCCTCGAACCGGCAATGGATCTCCCAGCCGAGCTCGCCGGCAAAGGAAACGCGGGCCAGCGAGCATTCCTTCCCCGCGATGCTGCCGTCAAGACTGACCGACAGCCAGCCGGCATCGAGATCGTGGCCGTCATTGACGCTGCCAAGGATCTCGCGCGACGCCGGGCCGGTCACGAGGAGGCACTCGAACTCCTTCGTGTGATCCGTCACGCTGACGCCGTCCGGCGGGTTGCGGGAAAGCAGTTCGCCGTCATGCCACTCGGCGGTCGCGGCCGTGATCAGGCGCACCTCGCTGTCGCCGTGCACCGACACCGACATCTCGGTAACGATGCGCCCCCTGTCATCCGCGAAATATGCGAGACCGATCCGGCCCTCGCCAGGCAGCCGCGACGCAGTCAGGCTGTCGACATGGGCTCGGGCGCCGGGACCCTGCACCTTGAACCGCGAGAATCCGGTGATCGCCAGCACTCCGCAATGATCGCGCACGGCCTCGCACTCCTCGCGAATGCGCTGCTCCCAAGGCCCCGATCGGTTCCAGGTCTGGGTTGCATCGTGGCCCGTGTCATCGTCAGGACGAGCGAAGTAGTTCGCGCGCTCCCAACCGTTATAGGCGCCGAAGACCGCGCCGGCCCTTTCCAGCCGGTCGTGCAGCGCGGACCGCTTCCGGTCACGGCCTGCAGGCCATTCGTGCCAAGGGAAGTGCATCGCGTACTCGTGACCATAGACTTCCATGCCCTTCTCGATGCAGTACTCGCGATCCGTGTAGTCGGTGTATCGCCGGGGGTCGCAGGACCACATGTCCCATTCGGTCTGGCCTTCGGTCATCCATTCGGCGAGCACCTTGCCCGCACCTCCGGCCTGCGCGATGCCGAACGTGAAGACGCAGGCCTCGAACGCGTTCGGAACCCCGGGCATCGGGCCGATCAGCGGATTGCCGTCAGGGGCATAGGGGATGGGCCCGTTGATCACCTTCGCGACGCCGGACATGCCAAGTTGCGGCACGCGGGCCATGGCATCCTCGATGTAGGCCTCGAGCCGGTCGAGATCGTCCGGGTAGAGCTGGAAGCTGAAGTCCTCCGGCATCGGATCGTCCGGCGTGACCCAATGCGCCCGACAGTTCCTTTCGTACGGCCCCAGGTTGAAGCCGTTCTTTTCCTGCCGGAGGTAGTAGGAAACGTCGACATCGCGCATCAACGGCAGCTTGTGACCGCTGTCCCGTGTCCAGGCCGCGACCTCGGGGATCTCCTCGGACAGGAGGTACTGGTGGCTCATCACCATCATTGGAACCGTCCGTCCCCCGAAGGGCACGAACCACTCGCCGACGCGTTGCGCGTAGTATCCTGCAGCATTGACGACGCATTCGCAGCGGATTTCGCCCTTTCCGGTGTGAACGATCCACTCGCCGTTCTCGCGGCTGATGCCGGTTGCGGGCGTGAAACGCAGGACCTGCGCGCCCATGTCGCGTGCGCCTTTTGCGAGCGCCTGCGTCAGTTGCGCGGGATCGATGTCGCCATCCGTCGGATCGTAGAGAACGCCTTCCAGGTCATGGGTCTCCATGAAGGGATACATGGACTTCGCCTCGTCCGGCGAGAGAATCTGGATGTCGATCCCCTGGTAGCGCCCCATGCCGCAGGCTCGATGGAACTCCTGCATACGTTCCCTTGAATGGGCCAGCCGGATCGAGCCGGTGACGTGATAGTTCATGGGGTAGCCGACGGCTTCGCCCAGGCCTCGATAGAGTTCGGTCGAATAGCGCTGCATGTTCATGATCGACCATGACGTCGAGAAGGTCGGCACGTTGCCCGCGGCATGCCATGTCGATCCTGCCGTCAGCTCGTTCTTTTCCAGCAGCACGCAATCGGTCCATCCTGCCTTGGCAAGGTGATACAGTGCCGATGCGCCTACGGCGCCTCCGCCGATGATGACTGCACGGGCTGTAGACGGAACTTCGGCCATGGACGGATCCTCAGTATACGGGCGGCGCGATCACCCAGATCGCGATGCAGGGTTCGGATGTGCGGTTGGCCCAGCGGAAGGGCTCGCCACGGATGCGGAAGCTGTCGCCAGGTTCCAGAACAAAGCTCTGGCGGTCGATCGTCACTTCAAGCCGGCCTGAAACGATGTAGCCCACCTCCTGGGTCGGACGCACGGTGTCCTCGAACCGCTCGGCGCCCGGAGCGAAGGTCGAGTGGACCACTTCGAAGTCATCCGTAAGGTCCGGTGACAGGAGCTCCTCGAAGAGCCCGTGCACGCGGTGACCAAGTGGACGACGGCCGCCCTTGCGGACAATGCGACCCTCTTCGTGGGGGGCGCCAGACGACTTTCCGAAGAATGACCGCAACGGCATGTCGAGCGCGGCAGCCAACGCGTTCAGCTCTTCCATGGACGGTTCGGAGATGTCGCGCTCGACCTGGCTCAGCCAACCAATCGAGCGACCTATGCGCTCGCTCACTTCGGCAAGCGTCAATCCACGCTGGCGACGCAAGACCCGCAGGTCCTGGCCAAGGCTCTCGGACGCGATGGTTGCGGTCATTTGTGCCTCGCTGTGACGCCACGTTGCGATTTCCGCGCAGATGTCGTGAAAAAGTCAACAAGTTTTTCACAAGACCTGAAAGATCAACCGGGGCCGTTGCGGGGCAAGCGCGTGCCCGGCGTCTGCGGACTTCGAATTTCCTCGATCAGATTGAAGCGGATGGGCGATTGTTCCTTGATCTTGGCCACGCATGTTTGGTCGTGCCATTGGACCATGGACTTCCTGCCAGCTAGCCAGCGGTCCTTGTTGACTTGAAAGCAAAAAGTTACTATTGTTTGTATGTGTTAATTTGGGAGGCAGTTACTAGGATGCAGCGACGAGCGAAATACGACCCGCTCGAAGCACACTTGAAGTCTGTAGGGTTTGAGCGGATCAGGATGACCTTTGGCGAGGTCGAGCAGGTAATCGGATCCAGTTTGCCCGCATCTGCGCGGAAGCATCGGGCTTGGTGGAGCAACAATCCACTGAACAGCGTCATCACCTACGCTTGGCTTGCGGCGGGTTACAAGACCGAAGGCGTCAGCATCGAGCACGAGTCTCTTACTTTCCGCAAGAGCGAGTCCGTCAAGGGACAAATTCGCTCCAAGCCCGAAAGCAAGATGGCGAAGGCGCATCCCGTTTTTTCATGCATGGGCGGAACTGCGACCATATCGACTGGCACAGATCTCACCGAGCCCAGCTTGCCGGAATGGGAAGCCATGACAATGGAACAAGGCATCTGTCATGAATGAGCTTCTACTGGATACCTGTTCAGTTGTCTGGCTTGCCAACGGCGATCCGATCCACCCGAAAGCAACGGAACGGCTCAATGCGAACTACCGCGAAGGGCAAAGTACATACGCGTCTCCCTTTTCTGCTTGGGAACTGGGGATACTCGTTTCGCGCTCCCGATTGAGATTGGAGCGCCCCGTTTTGAGATGGTTCGAAGACTTTTTGGACAAGGGACAAATCACGCTGGCGGCACTTTCCGTACCGGTGCTTGTGGATTCATCATTTTTGCCCGGAACCGCACCCAGCGACCCTGCCGACCGGATAATCATCGCGACGGCAAGAACGATGAATTTGACCATTCTCACTCGCGACCGCCAGATCCTGGATTACAGCAAGGAAGGACACGTTCGCGCCATGAAGTGTTGACACCGGGTCACCGCATGGTTTCGATCAGGTACATCCAATCCCGCCGCCGCAACTCGGTCGGGAGACCATTCAGTTCGTGATCCAGGTCAACCGGGCTGCACGACAGATGAAGTCGGCAGAGTCGCGGGCCGCCTTGACCGCCGCCGCCGAAATTGCACGAGGAAATGCCGCGCGCGGGTCTTCATCCGACTTGCGAAGGCCACTGCGCATCATGCCGCAGGACGTCGCCTGACATGCAACCGTGCGGCATTGCGGATGGCTGCAACTTATGGACTTTGCCTTGCCACATCGCGGAATTGAGATGACGGAGCTTTCCTGCCACAGAGGATCCTGCATGGTGACTGAAAGTGCCATCGGCGGCGACCGACGAGAAACGGAAATGGCAGGTTGCCGCGGCTGAACGAGCAAAGGGGGTGGCGGCCTTCAGTGGCGCACATGGAAATTGCTTGCCAATGCGTTGACGACGACGTGACGGCGCACATAGGGTCCGCGAAACATCCCGCGAAGACGAATCCCCCCATGCCGAAGCAAGACCTTCCCGGCCACGCCAGAGTCGTCATCATCGGTGGCGGCATCATGGGCTGCGGCCTCGCATACCATCTCGGCCATGAGGGCTGGGGCGAGGACACCGTGCTTCTCGAAAAGGCCGAGCTGACCAGCGGCTCGACCTGGCATGCCGCCGGACAGATCACGCGTTCCACCAGCT
>VXPN01000378.1:0-2073 GCA_009839535.1 Boseongicola sp. SB0662_bin_57
TGGTGCTCGCCGCGCCTGTAACCCCTCGGTGGCCTCGTGATGCCGCCGTTCCAGGCAGGTATCGTGCCCGAGGCGTTGCCGGCACGTTCTCCGCCAAGCGGGGTCAGGTCGGCCCCGAGTCTCGCGATCTGGCTTGCGGGAAGTTCCGCCGCCGCCGGCAGTGCCCACGCGAGCGAAAACGCCAGCGCGGCGCCTGCTCTCAACACGGATTTCTTCATGTGACCCTCCCCTGCGAGCTTAGAACGAGTAATTGAACGAAATCGACACAAAGTCCCTGTCCTCCAATGCGTTGTGGTGTCCGGCATGCACCGTGTAGGAGAGATCCGCGCTCACGCGTTCCAGGTAATTCGCCCCGACCCCAAGCGTCATGACCTTGCGCCCCCCGACGAACGGGCCGAACGGAGCCGGGCTCGACCCGGAGACATCATGCTGGAACTGGAAATAGGGGGTGAGCCTGGCTGCGCCGATGGCGTTGTGGTAGTCGAGCCATATCGCGCCCCGATAGCCCCAGGACGTCGCGTCCGCAATGTCATCTCGCGCTCCGGGCGTGTCCAGCGGAGTCACCGCGCTGTCCGGCATGTCGTGGACCATCATTGCGGCCGCCTCGGCGATGAAACCGGTGGAGTCGGAGCCAAGCACGGATCCGAATATCTGGGTCGCCGTGACTTGTGCCTGGCTCACGTCCCGCTTTACGTGCCCGTTCAGCACCTGATCGATAATCCCGAACTTGCACGCGGGAATCGCGGGTATTTGACTCGGGTCCGGAATCTGCGGGTTGAAGTAGCATCCGATCGGTGTCAGCGCCTCCTCAAACAGCGAACTCTCCTCCCTTTGCAGAGGCAGGTCCGGATGAAAGGAGTATTCGCCCTGAAGCGCCCAACCGCTGGCACCGAGCACAGTGTTGAAGCTCACGCCAAGGGTCTTGAGATTTTCCGGGTACTCCACGAAATAGCGCGCTGACTCGGCGTAGCGATCGATGGCATGAAAGCCGGCCAGGCCTTGGGCAAGACCTGCGACTTTCTGAGAGAATTCCGGTGATGCGAGTATTTGCGCAATGGTGGCTTGACCCTGCGGTGTTGCAACCGCGTTCTGCGGAAGCCCCCTGCGTATGGCTTCCAGGGTTGCCAGGTGCTTGGCCGTACGGGTTTCCCCGGCGAAAACGGCACCGACACGCCCGGCAACGCCGACACTTTCCTGAAGTTCTGCCGAATTAGGCACCTTGCCGGTAACGAGCGGCAAACGGCTGTGCGCGTTGATGAAATAGAAGCCGAACTCGGTGTCGTTCAGTGCCGGGGACAGGTAGCGCAGCGCCATGCCGTACTGGCCGTCATCCGGGGGCTCTCGATCATTGATGCGCTTGATTTCAGGATAGGGCCTTTCGGTACTGTAGTTCAAGCTCAGCCCGGCAAGATCCGCGTTTATGGCGTCTTGCAGCCCCGGTGCGGCCCCGACACTGTTCGAAAGTTCCTCATACCTTGGGTCTTCAAGAAGGGCGTGCCGACCGCCCGCGCCGACGTAGTCATTGGTCGAGAAATACGTGCCGACAGGATCGATCTCCGTCTTCTCCCAGCCAAACTGGTAGAAGCCCTCCACCGAGAGGTCGGGAACCGGCTCGACCGCTGCATACACCATGGGCACGGGGAGCAGGGCGTCACGCAATTCCGAACCTGGCGTGCGGAGTCGACTCACGTCGAATGGATTGATCACGTTGA
Organism: Boseongicola sp. SB0662_bin_57; assembly: GCA_009839535.1. Lineage (GTDB taxonomy): Bacteria > Pseudomonadota > Alphaproteobacteria > Rhodobacterales > Rhodobacteraceae > JAJEFO01. The sequence continues at coordinate 1,713 of VXPN01000378.1, forward strand.
TTCCGTTCGGGACGAACGTGCTCTCTCCCCAGTTCAGCACTTGGTTGCCGACCCGCAGGTCAAGTGGAACGCCGCCAGGGTCGAATGCGCCGGAAGCATAGAAATCGAGAAGCCGGAAGCCACGGCCTGCAACGTCCTTGGCCGCGTCCGACAGCGGAGTCGACTCCCGCACTCCGTTCGCGTTTTCGAAGTCGACGAAGCCGTGCATGCGGACGAACAGGCCCAGGTTCTCACCCGTGAGTTCGAATTCCGCCGTGAGGCTCGACGTGTTGCTGACCAGGCCCCGGCGGTAGTTTCTGTCGCCGTCGTCGGAGTTGGCGGAAGTCAGGGTATCGTCGCGTTCGGAGACACGGAACGTCAG
>VXPN01000378.1:2173-6053 GCA_009839535.1 Boseongicola sp. SB0662_bin_57
CGTCGGAGTTGGCGGAAGTCAGGGTATCGTCGCGTTCGGAGACACGGAACGTCAGGCCATGGTTCAGCGTGAAGTTCGCGGTCGCGGACATGTTCCCTCCCGGAATTCCCTGGGAGTTCGCCGGCATGCCGAACAGGAACGTGCCAAGAACAGCAATTGCGGCCCGTGTGGGAAGTCTGCCAATCGAGTGCAAGTTTCTGAAATTCATTCGGAGCGGGAGCCGGGTGATGAAATCTCGACCAGTTTGAAAGAACATTGAATCCCCCCTCTCAATTTTCTGACATGATGACCCGAGTATCATTTTGCATGGATGCTTCATGCGCTTATAGTGCCATTTCATTTCGCGGCACCATGCTTGATTCGTCGTGCGACCGCAATGGCAGCCTTCCCTGAGGCGAAGGCCGTCCCGCGCTCCGTGCACTTGATTGAGGATCACGCCGGATCGTGCCTGATCGTGGCTTTCTCCACGATCAGGCATTCATGAATTCGGTCAGGCATGTGGACAACTTTTCGCGGAATTCCAAGATGGTCCCCGTTCGTTGCGTCGCCATGGCCGGGCGCGGACACAGGGACGGTTCGACGATTGGCGCCAGTCGCTGCGCGACCCTGCGTCAGCAGCCGCCAGGGAAGATTTCGGGCCTGGGTTCGTTCCAGTTCGCAACTGCATGCCGAAGATTTTTCAAGCCATGTGAACTTCGCCAGCTGCAATCCAGTTGGCACCGCCGCGCAGCCTTGGCCACTTGACGTGTCGGCGTCGCCGCAGTCCGGCATGGATGCCGCGACCCAACCTGTTCCATCCCTGAATTGGGCCAAGGAACCTCTCGCAATATCTCCCTTGATCTGGCCTGGTGGCAGCAGTATCTTACTTTCGCCTTACTGACTGGCCGCCTAAAGGAGTTCATGATGTCCGAGGCTCAAAGACTCACCACGACTGTCTCTGCCAAGGGCCAGGTCGTCCTGCCCAAGGTCATTCGTCAGTCCCGACGCTGGGAGGCGGGAACGCGTCTCGCCGTTGAAGACATGGGCGACGGCGTGCTGCTCAAGCCGTTGCCCGTGATCGCCTCAACGCGCCCGGCGGATGTCTTCGGCATCCTGGCCTGCACCGACAAGTCTAGGACACTCGCAGAAATGGAAGCGGGAATCATGGCGGAAGCCCGGCGGCGCCATGCGGGCGATTGATACCAATGTCGTCGTTCGGTACCTGACCCGCGACGACCCCGGGCAGGCTGCCAAGGCAAGAGCCGTCGTCGACGCCGGCAACGTTTTCGTGGGCACGACCGTCCTGCTGGAAACCGAGTGGGTGTTGCGCAGCGTCTATGGATTTTCGTCCCAAGACGTTGCCGATGCGCTGCTTGCTTTCGCCGGACTGCCGGGCGTGTCGATCGAGAGCCCGGCCTTGCTGGCCGGGGCGCTTGGCCGTGCGAGAGCCGGCATGGAATTCGCCGATGCGTTGCACCTCGGCGCCGCCACGAACTGCGAAGAGATGCTGACTTTCGACCGCGGGTTCATCGAGACGGCAAGAGGCGATGCCGTCAGGGTGACGGAGCCCTGAACGGGCGGGCGGTCAGGAATTCGCACCCGGGACATGTTCCTGGGGGTCAGTCGGTGCAGTCACGTGGGCACACGTCGCCGAACCGGCACTTCTGCCGGTCGATTTCACCGGGGCGAACAGAACGGCGACCCAGACGCACGCATCGCTCCAGTCGAGAAAGTTGCACACGATGCCGACGAAGTCGCGAGGCGTTGAACAGGGCCCGCTGGCTCCGTCAAGAATCCTGTCCCGGGAGCCCTGATTGGAGCCGACGACTCGCGTGCGTTCTGGAACATGCGTTTGCCGGATGCGGCCTCGTCGAGCACGTGGTCCTGATACCCGATCCGGCGCCATCGGGTCCGGTGCATTGGATGAACGGATCCAGGGCATTCCAGGGGCCGCGACGGAGCAACGCGTCGCGACATCTCGACAATTGCCTGAACCGGCTCTATCTGACCGGACTCGACGGTGCCAGCGCCCGCCTCTGCAATTTGCGGTCTCTCGCGAGTGCATGCAATTTGCGAATCGATCTTTCTGGCAAGGTTCGTCAGCGGCCATCGACGAAGGGCGGAGGAGATGATGCAGCCGGGCAGCAAGTTCCTGAGAAGGATAGCGGTCATCGGAAGAGGAACCGCCGGGTCGCTGGCGGCGGCCAGCGTCACGCGCCTTCACCCCGGCAGCGAGTTCGAACTGCACCACATTTACGATTCGCGCATACCGGTCATCGGCGTGGGTGAAGGCAGCTGGCCGAGCCTGGTCGAGGAATTGCGGCAACTGACGAACTTGTCCCATCAGGTCGTGCAGCAGCGCCTGAGGGGAACGCGCAAGTATGGCGTCGCGTTCGAGGGATGGGGCCGGCGTGACCGGGACTTCACGCACTACTTTACGCCGCAGCAGGTATCGTACGGCTACCATCTTTCCGCCGACCTGATGGCCGAATTGCTTCACGAAAGCACATGCGCCCGTCACATTGATGCGAAAGTGCGCAAGATCAAGAGAGTGGACGGCGGCGCCCAAGTGGAGTTCGAAGATCGTTCGCCCGAACTCTACGATCTGGTCTTTGATGCCCGAGGGTTCCCGAAAGAACTTCATTCCGGGCAGCACATCGACATTTCCTTCATTCCAACCAACACGGCCGTCATCCGCCGTTGCCCGGCAATCATCAAGGAAGTTGGGGACGGGCCGGTTCTTGAGCATACGTATACCCGCGCCGTCGCGCGCCCGCATGGCTGGATATTTGTGATTCCACTTACGATTCATACCTCTTACGGGTATATCTTCAACAGGAATGTATCGAGCCTTGACGAAGTCGAGGCGGATTTTGACACGTTTCTCGAAACCGATGGCGTGCCGGAATTCGAACAGCGCGCCGTCATCCCGTTTCCCAATTTTGTCCACCGACAGCTCTACGACGGGGCGGTTGCCCGCATCGGCAATGCCGCGGCGTTCATGGAACCCCTCGAGGCAACGGCAATCGTGTCCGCACAGCTGCAGATAGGGATGGTTCTCAACATGCGCCTCAACCGTTCGATTGAGCACCTCGAACGTGACGCGCCAGTGGTCAATCGCTTCCTCGTCAGGAACATGCTGAGTTACGGCCTGTTCGTCGGGTGGCATTATTGCTGCGGCTCCAGGCATGACACCGAATTCTGGCGCTACGCCCGTGACTGCGCCTGGCCGGAACATCGCAAGGCGGCAGACCGGGGCATGACGGACTGTAACGCGCTCCAAAGGTTCGACGAGATGATCAAGCTGATGAACCAGCCGGTCATCGACAAGGCGGACTGGAACCGGATGTGCGGAGTTCCCCTCACCAGTTACGCCCAGGTGTCTCAGGGTCTTGGCTGCGAAGGTCGTCGCGAGTGAATTCATCCCTATGCCGCTGACTCCGTGCCATTTTCCGAAGCCGGGTCTTCGACCATCATGACCAGTCGCTGGCCGCAGGCCTCAATCCCGCGTTCAACGCGTTCGTCCCTTTCGGGTGACCAGCGTGCAGACCAGGCGCGCAAGCTTGCGCGCGGCCGCAGTGATCGCCACTGGCCCGTCCTGCAATCAAGGCAGCAATTCCCGTGGGGCAATGCAGTCGGTTCCGCGTCCGGGAGTTCCGGAAACAGCAAGCCACACCTGTTGCGAATTGGATTGTCACGAACCAATCGCCTTTGGACTCCGAGACGGGTGGGGGACAGGCCGCATGGCTGCCGGGGCGGGTTTCCGAGGCCTTCGTGAACGCGGACACCTGCTTGACTTGGCTCCAGGATTCGCCGAAGTGTCGTCAAGTGCTGGTGCCTGCCCGGTCGGGCAGGTGAAAAGGGAATGCGAAAGGGTCTTCGACCCAAGCGCAGCCGCCCC
>VXPN01000520.1 GCA_009839535.1 Boseongicola sp. SB0662_bin_57
GCGCGTTCGCGGACAACTGGGAGCTCAGCGCGGGCCGCGCGCTGTCGGTGGTGAAGTACATGACCGAGGAGCTGGACTTCCCGCCGGAGCGGCTGGCCGCGGCGGGCTTCGGCGAGTACCGGCCGGTCAGCCCCGAGGACGCCGACGCCGCAAGGGCGCAGAACCGCCGCATCGAGCTCAAGCTCACCGAACGATGAGCGCACGCGGGCTGCTTTGCCCATGTTGCCCGAGCCCGCAGACCGCTTGCGCTCGGGAAGCCGGCAGTCTAAACGCGGGTTCGCGTTGCCGCATTAGCTCAGCTGGTAGAGCAATCGCTTCGTAAGCGATGGGTCGGGGGTTCAAGTCCCTCATGCGGCACCACAAGGCTTCCCCTGCCAGACTCCAGGCATCTTTGCAGCATCACCTCATGCCGCCGGCTGCGGAGTCTCTCAGCCGTGCGTCTTCGACGACATAATCTGCCGGCGGCTCCACGGCCCGGGCGGGCTCGAATTCGACGTCCGTCGGCGCGTCTGCGGTCACCGCTGGATCCGGCGCATCCGCATCATGCGTCGATTCGTCCTGATCGGCGTCGGAATCGCCGTCAGGATTGTCCTCGGAGCCTTCCGGCGTGCCGGTTGCGCCGACGATCAGCGGCAGCATCTCGGCTCCCGCGGAAAGCGGTGCAGCGCCGTCGCTTGGCCGCTTCCAGGTCAGGGTGTCGAAGCTCTTGCATCGCTCGCAGACGGGCTCCCAGCGCGCATGTGCGCAATGGCAGCTCTCGCACACCCATTGCGGATCACGCGGTGCCGCAAGCGCGCGCGCAAGCCACCCCTTCACAACGGCATCGTCGGCCCCGAATCCGCGCGCGACCGCCGCCATGATGGTCAGGGCCCGTGCAGTGGGATCGGTCTCGGCCAAGTCCCCGATCGCGTCGCGCGCAGCGGGAAAGTTCTCCGCCGCAATCTGCAGTTCCGCCTCAAGCATTCGGGTTTCGGGATGGGTCGGTTGCACACCCGTCAACGCTGCAAACCGCTTGATGCGGGCCTCCGGCGTTTCCTCGGGATCAAGGCGGGCGAAGGCGGCCGCAAGGTCTGGATGAGGCTGCGCCGACCAAGCCTTCCTCAGAATGCGCGACGCATTCCTCGGCTTGTTGCGGACCATGTATCCGTCCGCAGCCATGACCGCCGCCGGAACAAGGTCCGGGGAGAGCCGGTTTGCTTCGATCGCCTTTTCGCGCGCCTCAACGGACCTGTCTTCGCGCAGGATGTCCTGAGCCTCGCCAAGCGCAAGCACCGCGTCACGACGCCGATGAACATCGCGCGGAAGCCCGCCCTGCCTGAGCTTGGCGCCAAGCGTCTTGCGGGCGCCGGTCCAGTCATGCGCACCGGCCTGAAGCTTGAGCAGGACGTCCTGGGTCTCTACATGCGCGGGCCTCAGCGCAAATGCCTTCTCGGCGAGCTTCAGGGCTATGTCGGCATTGTCGCTCGCCAGTTGCTGCTTCATCAGCCCCCTGATTCCGACAAACCGGGTACGGTCGTCTTCGAGAAGGCGCTTGTAGGCCGCTTCAGCCTGAACCGCATCGCCGGCCTGCTCGGCGGCCTGTGCGGTCAGGAGCGATGTGAGCTCCCGGCGCCAGAGAAGCTTTTCGGCCCGAGACGCCTTTGAGAGCGCCACTCCGGATTCGCCCGATGCGAGCGCGATCATCCCCTCGGCCAAGGCATCAAAACCCTTGCGTTCACGCCGGCGGTCAAAGAAACGGTCGATCGAAGTCCTGTCGCCGGCGACAAAGCGCGCGAATGCAACGGCCAGTCCCACGATCTTGATCCCGACCCAGACCGCAAACACAACTGCCATCAACGCAATGACAGCCTCGAACGGGCCGAAAAAGTACTCGGTGTCCGCAACCGACAAGCGAATTCCGACGTCCGTTTCAATCAGCAGTTCCGCACCCCAGGCGGCGGCCGTGACCAGCGCGACGAAGAGAACGATTTTCAGAAGCGGCCAGAGCATCGGCGTCTCAATTCATCCCGCCGGCAAGCACGTCAATTGCGCCCAGCGCTGCCAGTCGAAACTCCGCATCGGCGACCCAGCCCGCCATTGCGGATCGTGAAGCGCGCGACAGTGACTCCAGTTCGGCAAGCGCGGCGGGCAAGTCACCTTCGGCCACACGCGCCTCGGCCCGGGAAAGGATCGCGTCGGCACTGTCCCCCTCCCGTGGCGTCAAGGACCGGGCGTTTGTCGCATGTCGCAGAAACGCGACAATCCTGTCTCCGACCGTTCCTTCGCCCGAAATGCTCCGCGAGGCAGCCAATGCGGCCCTGGCCGCGGCAGGAAATCCCTGTTGAAGCGCGTTGAGCGTCGGTATTCCGGTTCGTGCATGGTCGGCCAGTTCGGGCGGGATGCCCTCCATCGTCGAAATGACGTCCGAATACGGTGCGCCGGTCTCGACTGCCGCACGCAATCTGGCGATTGCAAACCGGTTTCCCGCAGCCGATGCTCCGCCTGCCTCGACCGCCCTCGCTTCAAGCTTTGAAATCTTCGCCTCCGCGTCGGCAACGAGTTGATCCAGCTGACCCCTGAAACGCGTGAGCTGCTCTTCGGTCCGGACGGTCTGAGACAGGGACACGTCCCCACTCGAGACCTCCAGCGTCTCCACGCGCCGGAACAGGGCGGCAAGCCTGGTGCCAAGCTCCGAGATCTCGCCTGACGTCGTCGCCTCCATCTCTCCGATCTCCGGACCCAGTTCGTTCACCTTGTCTTCAAGCGCGGCGATGTCGTCCTCCAGCCCAGACAGATCCGGCGGCGGCTGCATCAATCCTCGCAGTTCGCCCAGCTGCGCTTTCAGCACCGACATTTCCGCCACCACGGCATCAACTCCGGAAAGCGCCTGCTCCGCCTTATCCGGCTGGCCCGTCGGTTGCGACAGCGAGATTGCGACAAGGAAGCCAACGGCACCTGCCACCAGACCGCCGACAAGGCCTGACGCAATCGAGAGCCGCATCCCGTCCGCGCGGAAGAAGTTCCCTGCAGTTCGCCCGAAGGCCGAAGGCTCGTCCGTCTGCGCGTCGCCAAGGCCGGCGTCGGCAGCTCCGCCACCTGTCGCTGCAGTCGCATCCGACGGTTCCTGCGATGCAGGTTCCGATTTCGGCTTCCCGGAAGATACCGGTTCCTCTGAGATCTTCTTGGGCTCTGCAGGGTCAGCCACTCCGTCACCCTTCCGTAGCAAGCTCGTGCGTCATTGCGTGCCTGAACCTAATGCCGCGCGCGTCCTGCAACAAGGTGAGGACTCACAGCGCCTCGACAACCAGGTCACACATGGAGTCGGCGGTCGGATGCCTGGCCACCCTGAATTCTGCGTCTCCCCGCCAAGCCGCTCTCGCCGCCTCGCTTATCGCAAGGACCATTACGGGAGCTGTGGCTGAATGACACGACAGGAGCCTTGCGCTTCTCGGCGAGAATACGGGAGCGAGTACTGGCGAACTGCCTGCAAGAAGTGCATGTGCTGCCCGCGAAAGAGGGCGCGGGGCCTGATCATAGAGCACAACGTCGACAGCATTGGCGCCTTGAGCGGACAGCCGCTCGGCAAGATTGCATCGTGCATGCCTTCCCCGACAGACAATGACGGGAAAGGCCACTTCCCCAATGCGTTCAAGAAAGCTTTCGGCCGTTTCTCCTAGCGCCTTCGCCCGCGCCCCGAACCCGCGTGCAAGCCCTGCAGTAGCTTCACCCACCGTGAGGACGATGCGACCTTCAAGGCTGTCGCCGAGCTGGCGAACGGCGTTTCCCGACGCTGCGACGATCGTGGCAAATTCATTCAGGTCTGGCGGTTCGGCAACGGGGATGATGTCCATGACCGGAGAGATCACGGCCGGAATGCGCTGCCCCAGCCGCCTTTCGCAATCCGCCAGAAAGCTCGCTGATTGCGCCTCAGGCCTGGTAAGAAGAAGCGTGGGCCCGGGATCGTCCATTTCAGCGCCTTCTTGTGCGAGGCATGGCCCGGTGATACCTGCGGTGTCGAAGCCACGCAAGCTGAACAGCCATGGCACGTCTCTTCCTCGGGATCGAATCCAGCTGCGACGACACGGCGGCCGCCGTCGTATCGGATGACAGACGGATTCTGTCGTCCGTCGTTGCAGACCAAGCCTCCCTGCACGTGGCCTTTGGCGGCATCGTTCCCGAAATCGCCGCGCGCGCGCATGCCGAAAAGCTCGACATCACCGTCGTGACCGCATTGGGCGAGGCGGGCATCTGCATCCCGGACATTGACGCGGTCGCCGTCACGGCAGGTCCAGGCCTGATCGGCGGCGTTCTTTCCGGCGTGATGTGCGCGAGAGGAATTGCCACGGGAGCAGGCAAGCCGCTTCTAGGGGTCAACCATCTCGCCGGCCACGCGTTGACACCACGGCTAACGGACGATGTTGCGTTTCCCTATCTTCTGCTTCTGGTCTCGGGCGGACACTGCCAGCTGCTGATTGTCTCCGGCCCGGACGACTTTCAGCGCCTCGGCGGAACCCTGGACGACTCGCCCGGCGAGGCGTTTGACAAGACGGCCCGCGCCCTTGGCCTCCCCGGACCTGGCGGCCCGGCTGTCGAGGACGAGGCTGCAGGCGGAGACCCGGAGCGATTTCGCTTTCCGAGGCCGTTGCTCGACCGCCCCGACTGCAACATGAGCTTCTCGGGCCTGAAGACCGCATTGATCCGCGCGCGCGACGCGTTGGTTTCCGAGTCAGGCGGCCTGTCCAGGAAAGACCGCGCCGATCTTTGTGCCGGCTTCCAGGCTGCGGTAACGGAAGTCCTGACAGAAAAGGCCGCGCGCGCGATCGAAACCTACCTCTCGCAGAACCCGCGCAGGGCAGTCATCGCCGTCGCAGGCGGCGTTGCAGCAAACGCCGGCGTTCGTGCCGGGCTCAACGCTGTCGCACGAAGATACAGCCTCGGATTTGTTGCGCCTCCCGCCGCCCTGTGCACAGACAATGCCGCAATGATCGCCTGGGCTGGAATCGAGCTTGACCGGATTGGGAATCCCGGGCTCGTTCCCCTCGTCGCGCGCCCACGCTGGCCATTGGACACGAGCCGGCCGGCCCTTCTGGGATCGGGCGGGAAAGGTGTGAAGGCATGACCATTTCCGTCTTGGGGGCAGGCGCGTTCGGAACCGCCCTTGCAATTGCCCTTTCACGAGAAGGAGCACGGATCACACTCTGGTGCCGCGATGCTGACGTTGCGGCATGCATGCAGGAGTCCAGGCTTTCGGGCGGCCGCCTGCCCGGCCATCATCTGCCCGACAGCCTGACGGTCACGGCCGACGGGACTGCCTTCGACGCCGCAATCTGCCTTGTCGCCGTGCCCGCCCAGAGTCTTGCGTCCTTCTTGCGAGCTCATGACTTTCGAAACGGCAGCGCACTCGTTGCATGTTGCAAGGGAGTCGATAGAGCCACGGGCTTGGGTCCGGTAGCGACGATCCGGTCGGCTCGCCCTTCGCACACGGCCGCAATAATGACTGGTCCTAGCTTCGCCGTCGACATTGCGAACGGGCTTCCCACGGCAATTGTCCTTGCAACTGAGAGCGCGAAGGAATCCAGGAAGCTGCAATCGTTGCTCACGCGCCCGGCCCTGCGCCTTTATCGATCCACGGACGTTCGGGGCGCCGAGCTGGGCGGCGCCCTCAAGAACGTAGTCGCGCTCGCGGCCGGAATCGCGGTCGGCGTCGGGCTCGGCGACAGCGCGCGCGCTTCGGTGGTCGCTCGCGGATTCGGCGAGCTTGCGCGCTATGCGGCCCTTCAGGGAGCCAAAAGGAAGACGCTCCACGGCCTTGCGGGACTCGGAGATCTCGTGCTGACCTGCACGTCGGAGAAGTCCCGCAACTTCAGCGCGGGGGTGGCTTTGGGGCAGGGCCGGGACGTCGACCGGGAGACAACGGTCGAAGGGCTTGCCACCGCGCCGGTCGTCGCGGAAAGCGCTGCCACCGCAGGCCTAGGCCTTCCCCTCATGCAGGCCACTGCCGACGTCATCGAGGGACGGCTTGACATTTCCCGCGCCGTCCAAGCTCTTTTGTCGC
>VXPN01000123.1 GCA_009839535.1 Boseongicola sp. SB0662_bin_57
GGCTCACGGGCAATCGCGCCGTCCAGCTATGGCAGGCAAAGGGCGATGCGCCGGTCCTGATCCCTCACACGGCAGAAGCCTGCACGATCATCATGCCGATGCGCGACGGATCGAGCTACGGGATGCCGGACTGGATCGAGCGGCCAAAGGCCAGGCGCGACACAAGCGGCCAGGTCGCCGCGCTGAAAGCCAGGCGGCAGGAACGCCGGGCCGCTGGCCAGTGCATTGACTGCGGATCGCCTGCCGACGGCAAGGCGCGTTGCACGTCCTGCGCGACCAGGAACCGCAAAGCGGCCTGACCGGGACATTGACGACCATCGAAAGGGGCGACTACCTGGCCGCCCTTTTCCGTTTCGGGACGGTCGCAATCACTCATGGCCGATCCGCAATCACCGGACGGCGCTGGACGGGACCAGGAGCGCCGACCAGGACACGCAGGCCGACACCGGCAAACCGACACTTGCCGACGGCGACCGGCAAGGCCGCAGGCCGTCGCACCCGCTGACTGGCCAGCAAGAGCTACTCAATGCGTCAAGTGATTGCGTTTCCGCCATCGCGTGATTGTATCGACGACGGCTTGATTTTCGCCTGCGATGGCCTTGAGTGATTGCGCCTTGATGCAGCGTGATTGCGCCTTGCTTGTGCCTGGGAGAACCCGGATCGGGATGCAATCACCAGTGCAAAAGCCTGCAATCACCAGGCTTTTCAGCGTGTCCGTTAATGACACTTAATGGACATTCCGCAGTGATATGTGACTGATTTGCAACGTTTTTCGCGTCCCGGCCCGGCCTCCCAGGAGAAAAAAGCGTAAACGGGGGGCGGGGTCGGTGGAACAAGTCCGGCTCCCGCCTGTCGCAGTACTTTGCGCCTTTCGGGTCCCGCCACATTGTTCGGTAAATCGAGTATAAAACACTCGCACTTTCAACTTTTGGTTGACAATGACATGACGTGATGTTACATTATAACATATGTCGAAATGCGCGTCTGCCGAGAACGGCCATCTCAGCGAGAGGTCGAATCCGCTGCCTGCCGGTGTGCCTGCGGTTCACAGGCAGGACGGGAAGCGTCTTCAGCCCGTGGACAGCGCCGAGCTTCGGCTCAGGCTGGCCCGTGGCCTGGCGGCGGGCCTGGCCCCTGCCGAGGCTGGCCGCAGGGCCGGATACCTGAACGGCCAGAGCGCGTGGAGGGCCGCACAGTCCGACGAGGTTCAGGCCCATGTCGCGAAAATCCGCGAGGATGCCGCCCTTGTGGCGGGCGCAAGCCTTGAATGGGTCCTCGCGCACCACGTGAGGATCGTCGAGGACGCGGACGAGAAAACCAACGTCCGGCAGGCGAGCCTGACCGCGATCACGGACGTGCTTGGCTACAAGGAGGAGGCGGCCCGTCGCCGGGAAGAGGCGCAGGGGCGGTTCGAGCGGATGGACGACGAGGCGCTGGAAGACGAGATGGAGCGCCTGAAGGCCAGCCTGACAATCGTGGACGGCGAGGTCGTCGAGGTTGCCGATGCCGGGCAGTGACGACCGGAACGCGAAGGCGCGTCTTGCGGAACTGATGCACGAGAAGCTGCGTCGCAACGCCGACAAGAGCCTTCTGGCCTATGCGCAGTACATGGTTCCCAGCTTCAAGGTGAACCACCATCACGAAAGGATCGCCGAGGTCCTGGAGGACTGCGAGGCGGGGCTGATCGACCGGGCGCTGATAACGACGCCGCCACGGCACGGGAAGTCGCTGCTTTGCTCCGTGGTGTTCCCGGCCTGGTATCTCGGACGCCATCCCACGAACGAGGTCATTGCGACCGCCTACGGTTCCGAGCTTGTCAGCGGCTTCGGGCGGCGGTTGCGCAATCTCGTGCGCGATCCGCGCCATGCGGACATCTTCGGGGAGGACGCGGCGCTGTCGCCCGAAAGCCGGGCGCGGGACATGTGGCTGACGATGGGCGGCGGGGTCTACAGGGCGGCTGGCGTCGGGGGCGGCATAACCGGTTTCGGCGGGCACTGCCTGATAATCGACGACCCGGTGAAGTCCTGGAAGGAGGCCGACAGTCCGGTTGTCCAGAGCCAGACCTGGGACTGGTACCAGAGCGACTTCCACACGCGGGTCATGAAGGGAGGCTTCATTCTCGTCATCCAGACCCGGTGGAACGAGAACGATCTTGCCGGAAAGCTGCTGGCCGAGGAGGAAAAGGGAGGCGAGCAGTGGCACAAGGTTCATTTCCCGGCGGTTGACAGGGACGGCAAGGCCCTCTGGCCGGAAATGTACGACATCGACTACTTCAGCCGCCGGATGCGGAACAACAGGGTCTGGCAGGCGCTTTACCAGGGAAATCCGCTTCCAGCCGAAGGCAACCTGTTCACGGAGAACATGTTCCGCACGTACGACCGGATGCCGGACATCGGGCGGATGCGGATATACGGCGCAAGCGACTACGCGGTGAGCTTCGGGAAAGGCGACTTCACGGTCCATGTCGTGGTCGGCGTGGACGAGAACGACGACATCCACATCCTGGACTTCTGGCGACGGCAGGAATCGTCGGACGTGAGCGTTGACGCCCAGCTTGCGCTCATGCTGCGCTGGAAGCCGCTCGTGTGGGCCGAGGAATCCGGGCAGATTCAGAAGTCGATTGGCCCGTTTCTCGAAAAGCGTCAGCGCGAACTGAAGGCATGGGGCGCGAGGCGGCAGTTCTCGTCCACGACGGACAAGGCGGCGCGGGCGCAGTCGTTCCTTGCGCGGATGGGTTCGGGCAAGGTGGTCTTTCCGGCGAACGCGCCGTGGTTCCCGGACCTGAAGGCCGAGATGCTCAAGTTCCCGCTTGGAAAGAACGATGACCAGGTGGACGCGCTGTCGCTGATAGGTCGGCTGATCGACCGCATGTCCACCGGAAAGGCGAAGGACGGTCCCGGCGAGAAGCCGCCCGCGCTGACAGTCGGCGGGAACCTTCCGCCGGGAATGCGCGGGTTCACCTGGGGGGAGGTCTCGAAGCACGTGATCGACCTGGCGAAACGGCGGAGGAAGGCGGCATGACGGCACGGATCGGCGTCCTGGCGTTCATCGTCGTCTGGCCCGTGATCGCGGCCTGTTTCGTGAACTGGCGGTTCGAGCCGGATTGGGAGGCCGTGTTCGCCGTCCGTGACGTGCAGACGAACAGGCCGGAACTGAGAGAGGTCCCGTGAGCGGATGACAGGGGGAAGAGAAGATGCCGTACGGCGAGCCTGAACGCGGGACGGAAGGTCCGCAGGAGTTCACGACGACCGTTGCGCGGTGGGAGGCGGAACTCGCGGCGGCGGAGAAGGTTCTCAGGACCTGGCGCGAGTCCGCCAGGAACATCGACCGGCGCTACACGCTGGAGAAGGAGCAAGTGGACCTCGGGAAGCTGTTCGGCGAGAGTTCGAGCCGGTTCAACATCCTCTGGTCGAACATCCAGACGCTGAGGCCCGCCGTGTACGGGCAGGAACCCGTGCCGGTCGTGAAGCGGCGTCACAGGGACGCCGACCCCGTGGGCCGGATCGCGGCGGAGATGCTTGAGCGGGCGGTGAAGTCGGAGATGGAGCGCGACGAGCGCATGGGCTGCGGCATGGACGAGGCCCTGTCGCGGGCCAGCCTCGACTACCTGCTTTTCGCCCGTGGCTCCGCGTGGGTCCGCTACGAGCCGGACATGGAGGGCGACACCGTTCTGGAGGAGTCCTGCCCGGTCGATTACGTGGGCCGGAACGACCTTCTGTACAGCCCGAAGCGGACCTGGGCGGAGGTCGTGAAGTCCGGCTGGGTGGCCCGGCGCGTCAGCATGACACGGGCCGAGGGGGTCAGGCGTTTCGGGGATGTCTTCAAGGAGGTCCCGCTCGATGTCGGCGAGGAAGGCACCGAGATCGACGAGCGCGACCAGGAGGTCATTGGCCAGGCCGATGTCTGGGAGATATGGGACGCGGCGAGCCGCAAGGTGTTCTGGGTCAGCCGGGCATGGACGGACCGCATTCTTGAGGAGAAGGACGATCCCCTGAAGCTGGAGGGGTTCTTCCCCTGCCCGAAGCCCGCCTTCGGGACGGTTTCCAACGAGAGCCTGGTGCCGGTGCCGGACTATCGGCAGTACGCGAAACTGGCTCAGGAGCTTGACGACCAGACCGCCCGGATTGACGGGCTGGTGAACGCGCTCAGGGCCAAGGGCTTCTACGACGCCTCGATAGAGGGGCTTGAGACCCTGATGAACGAGAACGCGGACGTTCTCGTGCCCGTCTCGAACATGCAGAACATACTCGGCAAGGGCGGCGGCGGCGGCCAGATCACGGGAGTCGTCCAGTTCTTCCCGCTGGACACCATCGCCCGCGCCCTGGTCGGACTGTACGACGCGAGGGAGCGGACCAAGCAGACGCTCTACGAGGTTTCCGGGGTGGCGGACATCCTGCGGGGCGCGGTCGATCCCCGCGAGAAGCTGGGGCAGAGCCGGATCAAGGAACAGAACGCCGGGCGGCGGATCGACGTGAAGCGGCGCGAGATCGAGAACCTGGCGCGTGACTGCATCCGCCGCAAGGCCGAACTGATGGCCGAGCACTACGACCCGGAGCGGCTGCGGCGTCTGTCGAGCTTCGACCAGATGACCGCCGTCGTGCAGGCGGAGCTTCAGGCACCGGGGGCCGCCGACAGGCTGTTCGCCGAGGCGGTCACGCTCCTGCGGAACGAGAAGCTGCGGGGCTTCCGGCTGGAGATCGAGACCAATTCCACGATGATCCAGGACGACGAGGCCGAACGCGAGGGCCGGACGGAGTTCATGCGGGCGGCGGGCGAGTTCATGTCGTCGTCGCTGCAAGCGGTCGAGCAGGTTCCGTCCATGGCCCCGCTGATGGGCCAGATGCTCCTGTTCGGCGTTCGCGGCTTCCGGGCGGGGCGTCAGCTTGAAGGCGCGTTCGAGGACGCGGTTGAGCAGATTGCCGCAGGCGGCCAGCAGGAAGGGGGCGAGCCTGACCCGCAGGCGCAGGCGCAGGCGGACGCCGAGGCGCGGCAGCAGGAGATTCAGGGCCAGATGGCCGTGAAGCAGGCCGAGGCGCAGGTCAAGCAGACCGATTCGGCGATGAAGCTCCAGGCGATGCAGGAGAAGCACCGGATCGAGATGGAGAAGCTGGTGGCCGAGCACCAGGTCTCGCAGGCCGAGCACCGGATCGACATGGACAAGCTGGAGGCCGAGCTTGCGAAGTCGCAGGCGGAGGCGACGCTCAAGGAGCGCGAGGCGCTGACGGCTGTGGCCGCCGACACGGCGAAGTCGCAGAACGCGATGCGCGTTGCCGCCGACGCCGCCAGGCGGACGACGGTCCGGGAATGACCAGGGCGAAAGAGGCGGGAAAGGCCGCCGCATGAGGCGGAGGATGGATTGGTATCATCATTTTGGCCATTGGCATTAAAATGGTATTGACATCCGGGTATCCCAATGTTATGTTATAACAATGAGAAGACGATACCGGTACGACCGGGATTTCGGCTGCATGGTCGAGGTCACGCCATGGACCGGGCACAACGACCCGCCGCCAAGGAACGACGAGCTTGCCGCGCCGCTCTTGCAGATCGACGCCTACCACCGGAACCCCGTCCAGTCGCCCGTTGACCTGACCGCGCTGGAATCGCGGCAGGACGTGCGCGAGCACAACAGGCGGAACGGGGTCATCGACATCGGCAACGACAGGGGGCCGGACGTGCCCAGGCGGGATTTCACGGCGGACCTGAAGGACGACCTGAAGACCGCCCATGACAAGATCGAGCAGAACCACCCCGAGAGCCTGGCGATCATCCAGGCCAGCAGGACGAAGCCGGAACAGGACATGACACATGCAAGAACCCTCTGAGGAATTCGACCCGAACGACACCGGCGAGCCGGTCAACGGCATGGAGCCGAACGACGGCACGAACCTTGAGGACGTTCTCGGACAGGCATGGGACAAGGCGCACGAGGGCGACCCTGAGCCGGGCGACGAACCCGGCAATGCCGGGTGTGGAGTCGCGTTGAAAATTGACCCACTTCGGGGGGTGATTCGCGTCCAAAT
>VXPN01000504.1 GCA_009839535.1 Boseongicola sp. SB0662_bin_57
ACCGTGACGGGGTGCCCTCGGAGAATCCCTTCGCGGTCGATCCGGCCAAGTGGATCGCGAGCCTCTCGGAGCGGTTTGAATCGGCGGATGACCACGACGAGTTCCTGGAGCACGTCAAGATGGAGATGTACGCTGACAAGGTGTTCTGCTTCACGCCAAGGGGCGATGTCGTGAAGCTGCCGCGCGGCGCGACGCCGCTGGACTTTGCATACGCGGTTCACACGCGCATGGGTGACAGCTGCGTTGGCGCGAAGGTTGACGGGGTGCGCGCGCCGCTGTGGACGCGGCTGCGCAACGGGCAGTCTGTGGAGATCATGACGGCCCGGGGCCAGCGCCCCCCGGGCACCTGGATCGACATCGTCGCGACCGGGCGCGCCAAGGCGGCCATCCGCCGCTCGCTGCGCGAGGAGAACCGCGAGCGCTTCCAGAAGCTCGGCCGCGAACTGGTCCGCGTGGCGTTCGACCGCGTCGGCAAGCGTCCCACGGAGAAGGCCTTCACGACGGCGGCGAAGCAGCTCGGGATGGAGAGCGGCACGGAGCTGCTGGTGCGGATCGGCGCGGCCGAGGTCACCGCAAGGGAGGTCATCAGGACGCTCTATCCCGATCTCGAAGGCAGGTCCGGCGAGGAGGTCGACGAGGCCCGGGCCGTCGTCGGGCTCAAGCCCAGCCAGACGTTCCGCCGCGCCCTCTGCTGCCAGCCTGTCCCGGGCGAGCGGATCGTCGGCATCGCCTACCGCGGCAAGGGCGTGCTGATCCACGCCATCGACTGCGAGACGCTGGCGGAGCTGGAGGAGGATTCCGGCAGATGGGTCGACCTTCACTGGCAGGAGGGCCGGCACCCGCCGGTCCACAGCGTCAGCCTCGACATGACGATCGCCAACGACAGCGGGGTCCTGGGCCGGATCTGCACCCTGATCGGGGAGCAGCGGGCGAACATCTCGGACCTGGTGTTCATCGACAGGAAGCCGGACTTCTACCGCCTCGTTGTCGACGTGGAGCTTCGCGACGCCGCGCACCTGCACGCGGTGATGCTTGCACTCGAGGCGGACAGCGACGTCGCCGCGCTGGGCAGGCACCGCGACCCGGAACGGAAGCCCTGAGAGGGAGGGTGCGTGATCTTCAAGCGACGGAACCCGCGGTCCTATGCCGAGATCGTCAGCGAGAGCGTCTATCCGAGGGGCGGCTGGCAGCGCGCGCTGCGCTACGTCGCGCTCCGCCTCCGGCGCCTGCCGGACCCGGCGCACAAGATCAGCCGCGGGATCGCGGCCGGGGTCTTCATGTCGTTCACGCCCTTCTTCGGCCTGCACTTCTTCCTTGCGGCGCTCCTCGCTGTGATGATCCGTGGCAACGTCCTCGCGGCGCTCCTGGCGACGTTCTTCGGCAACCCGCTGACGTTCCCGCTGATTGCGTCCGTGTCGACGGGCCTCGGCTACTGGATGGTCGGCCAGGAGGGGGTGCCGCTGCCCGACATCGTCTGGGCGTTCGCCGACGCGTCGCTGGACTTCTGGCGCAACTTCCTTGCGCTCTTCACGCCCGAGACCGCGAACTGGCGGGGCCTCGGCCTGTTCCTGAAGCAGATATTCGTGCCCTACCTCGTCGGCGGCCTGACGCTGGGCGTTGCGGCGGGTGCGGCGTCCTACTTCCTTTCGGCGCCGCTGATCGCCGCGTACCAGAAGGCGCGCGTGAACCGCCTCAAGAAGCGGTTCGCGAAGAAGCGCAAACGCGCGATGGCCAGACGGGCCGGCGCCCCGGCCGAGTAGGGCGCGGGCCGCGACGGGCAGGAAAGGCGCGAGGGTTCCGCAGGGAAACGCCCTCGCCCGGCACCCCCTTCCCAAGCGCGTGGCCGGACGCGGCGGGCCTTGATGCGCAAGCCGGGCGAAAACCACTGTTCCCGCGCCGCCGGACGGATCGGTCCTGCGGGCTTCTTGACAGGCGCGAAAAGAGCGGAGGTGTTCTGGATGGCAATGCAGACTGGCAGTTATGCGGTTTGGCGCACGCAGTCTCGGGCCGCTAGACATTGAAAGAGTGGCATCAGGCAAAGGGCAAGTTTCAATGTGGCACGGAGGCAACATGAATCTTCAGGACGCACTTTCGTGCCAACAAAGTCCCTTGACTTTTGGGACTTGTGATTCGCATAACGACCATGCCCGGTTTTCGCAGGTTCTGTGTCCAAGTTGCTTATGTCGTAGATTCGGTGCAGAACAGACAAAGCAACGTAAACGAGGTCAGACATGACGCAATCAAAATTTCTTATCCGGACCTCCGGCGCACTAGCGCTTGTGGCGCTGCTGAGCGCATGCGGCGGGTCGGACAATACACCGACGGAGCCGGAACCCACAACGCCAACTGAGCCTCCCGCGCTTGAAACCGCGGTCGACGCTCAGAGAGCCGCCGCCGCTGCAAGCATGAAGGCCGCGGAGTTGCTGGCCGCCGCCGTGAAGGCAAGCACTGCCACGGTCGCGACTGGTGTTGCGCATGCTGTCGACGGCAGTTCGCAAGGTGCATACGACAACGTCATGACCGTCCTTGGGGCCACCGCGCTGATTGAAGCCGAGCGCATGAAGGCCGCCAATGCTGTCATGGCAATCAAGGGCATCGACACTTCCGGCATGTCGGCTGACGAGAAGGCCAGAATCGCCAACATCCTCGAAAATGCGGAAGAGGACCTGGCGGAGATCGTGGCCATTCAGAACGCCAAGGGCGCTGGTTCCTTGGCCATGGCCGTCGCGGACGTGAAGGCCGGATCGGCACTCGACGACTCCAACGCCAAGATCGCAAGGGCCAAGGCCGATGGAGTGGCGATGGCAGTCGAGACCGCCATCGGCAACGTCATCACCGCTGGCCTTGGCTCTCTTGCCACTGACGCGAATGATGCGGTCATGATGACGCCGCATGCGGGCATGACATTCAAGGACATCACGGGATCTGCCAGAATGGCGGCAACGATGATCGGAGACTTCGCCGAAGGCGGCACCGCCCGAACGGATTTGGGTACAGCCACTGCCTCAGGTGCCTCGCAAGCAACAGCATATAAGGGCATTCCAGGCAACCTGATCTGCTTTTCCGCAACGTGCAGCGTCGGTACCGACGGGAAGATCACCGGCGACGTGCAGTTCGCCCCGACCAATCCAGGTGCGTACTACGTGATGGCGTCGGCCGGTGCCGACTACACCCCCCTGACGAATGTCGGCAACTACGGCTACTGGCTGAATGCTGCAGACGACGCCATAAGCCTGCGCGCTGACAGCCCATCGACCGGTCTACTTTGGACTCGCGATGCTGATACGACAGATACCACGGTCGATGATGTCGAGGCGAGCTACAGCGGTATGGCTGGCGGATTTTCGGAACGGACAGTCGGAACGGGCGACAACGCGAAGCAAAGTTCCGGCGAGTTCACTGCCAACGTCATGCTGAATGCCACATTTGGCCAGAACAACTATGACATGAACGGCTCGATCAGCGGGTTTGCTGGAGGCAGTCACGTGAACCCGGACTGGTATGTCCGTCTGGACGAGGTGAACGACCGAACCGGCGACATCGACAATGGTGCCATATCCAGCGCCAGCATGCCCGGCAAGGAGGACGCCACCACCGGCGCGTGGACAGCCACTGCCTACGGCGCATCTGGAGAGCGTCCCAGCGGCTTTGTGGGTGCCTTCCATGCCACCTTCGACGACGGCACTGCAGCGGGCGTCTACAGCGCCGACTGATCCGCGCCCCTGGCAGGGATCAAATCTGCTGCAAACCTGAGAGGCCCCGCCGCGTTCTGCGCGGCGGGGTTTCGCTTTTCCGGCGATTGTCACTGGAATGCCAGCAACGCGAGCATGTCGGGATTTCTGCCACGCAGGCCGTCCGCTTCCAATCGAACAAATCGTTCATCAGTTGTCCAAGGAGCAGCACCTAAGTGCCACGATGCTGTTGCTGCCAGAGAGCGACCAGCGGGCGCCAGCCTTCTTCATGCGCCAGCGGATCTTCGATTTGCGGCCTCTGGCGGCGGTTCTGACGTCAAGTCCGATCAAGATGGAGCGGGGGTTCGTGATGCCGGGAGCGTTGCTGAGCTTGCTCCACGCATTGATGCGACCGGAAGGGCGTGACACCAGGGAAAGGGGACAGTTTTGTGTTGCCCTGTGATCCCATTCGGCCTTGCGGGTCTGTCGCGTTCAGGGCACGAACAGGTCACAAGGAATGAAGGGGATTCGCATGCGCACTGGCTTGAACTTCGCCTCTCTTCTATTGGGGGCCGTGCTGACAGGGTTGCTGTTCATTCCGGCGGGGTCGGCTGATGGGCAGGACAGTGCTGCGGTGATGCAGGCGGCCACCGATTCGGCGGATGCGCAGATCGGGAAGGCAGCCGCGCTTCTCGGCGACGGCCAGTGGGAGGCGGCGTTCGCCATCCTCCGTCCCGTGGCAGCCCGCGATCCGCGCGCGGGCACGCTGCTGTTCGAGACCGGCATGGCCACCCTTGGCGCCGCCCATCGTCCCGGGATTGGCGAGGCCGAGCGCGATGCGCTTCTGGACGTTTCCATCGCCGCGTTTCGGGCCCTTCTCGCCGCCAATCCCGATCTGACCCGGGCCCGGCTCGAACTGGGCAGAGCCTTCTTTCTGAAGGGCCAGGACGGCTTGGCCCGGCGACAGTTCGAACGGGTTCTGGCCGGAGACGTTCCTGCACCTGTCGTGGCGAACGTCAACCGCTTTCTGGCCGAGATCCGGGCCCGCCGCCGCTGGTCCGCGCATGGCGGGATCGGGCTGGCCCCGGACACCAACATCGGCGCGGCACCGGCCCAGGAGGCACAACTGGTCGACACGCCCTTTGGGCGGCTTCCTTTCACCCCCGATGAAAAGCCGACCTCCGGGGTGGGTGTGCTCCTCTGGGGCGGATGGGAATACCAGCAGCCGCTGGGCGAACGCACGCGGCTGCGCTTCGGCGGCAATGTATCGCGCAGAGAATATGCGGGCAGCCGCTTCGACAGGATGACGCTCGGCGCTCAGGCAGGACCACGCTGGCTTATTGCGCCCGGCACGGAAGCGAGCCTGCTCGCGTTGGCAAGCCGTCACTGGCAAGGGTCAAGCGTGTCCCATGACGAACTGGGGTTCCGTATCGAGGGACGGCATAGCCGCGGGCGCAGAACCCTGCTGAACTTCAATGGCTCCTGGCGCGAGCGCAGCTGGAACGACCAGCCTGACTGGGATGGCCCTATCGTCAACCTCGGTTTCGGCGCTCGCTACCAGGCCACGCCTGCCTTGTTCCTGAACGCTTCCGTGTTCGGGGAACGTGACCGTTCGGATCTGGCATCTCGGCGAAACAAGTCCTACGGCCTGAGCATTGGGGCCAGCCGCGACCTGTCCCGAGGGTTCACGGTCGGGCTGGATGCCTCGCTGAGCCGGGCCCGGTACGACGAGATCGGATTCTCGACCACGGACAGGGGGCGGCGCGAGGACCGGACGACGGGCCTGAGCGTGAACCTGACCAAGCGCGACCTGACGATCGGCGGGTTCAGCCCGCGCCTGACGCTGGGCCATTCAGCGCGCCGCTCGAATGCCGTCTTCCAGGACTACGAGCGCAGCTATGGCGAGATCAGCTTCGTGAGGCAGTTCTGAACGGAGAGTGTCCTGTCACCGTGGTTGACAACGCCGCGGATGAGCCGATGCCTGAACAATCGCGGTGAATGCAGCAGGACCTGTCCGGTCCCGAAACCCGCATGAGCGGGCTGACGTAGGGACATGGGTCACGCCAAGATCATCACGTCTCCAGTTTCGCAATGAATCCACTACCCGGACGGACTGGATGGGCCGCATCAAGCGCTGCCTTGATCTGGCGAAGACCCTTGGTGGCCCGTGACGTAAGGGATGAGGAGCCTGCGGCGATGAAGTGTCCTCGTGAAACGCGAATGCGTGGCTTGGCAGGAGCGATCCTTGCGGCGACCCTGCTGCTGGCTGCCTGCGGTGGCGGCGGCGCAGGCCCCACGCCGGCAGCGCCCCCCCCGCCCAACCCCCC
>VXPN01000198.1 GCA_009839535.1 Boseongicola sp. SB0662_bin_57
AAAGGCGGCAGACGCACCCGATACAGCGGGCATGCCCCGTTGGCAAGCCCGTCCTCGCTGCGGTTGTGGCCGCGGTCGCAATTCGGCACGGGAAACGTTGACGCGCCCTTCCCGCGGCGAGAACGATCCGCCGTGACGCGCCTCCAGGTTTTTGCTGATGTCCGTGTACCGGATAATGGAGACCCAAGCGCTTCAGTTTTCATCCACCGATCTTGGCAACAAGACCGGCGGCACATGGCCAGCTGTCACCGCCTTGCCAGAACTCCGGGACACGCCCACGCCCACACCCGCACCGGGCGTGAACACGGGACTGCCCTGACCGCACGCGTCCTGGATCAGGGAGGCTTCCTAGTTCTGCTTTGCCACCTGCGTGAACTCGAGCTCCACCGGCGTTGCACGGCCGAATATCGAGACGGAGACTTTCAGGCGCTGGTTGTCTTCGTCCACCTCCTCGACCGTGCCGTCAAAGTCCTCGAACGGACCGTCATGCACCTTGACCTTTTCGCCGATGTCGAACGAGATCATGAGCTTCGGCGCAGTCTCGCCTTCTTCAACGCGATTCAGGATTGCGTTTACCTCGGCATCCGGCATCGGCATCGGCCGGCCACGAGACCCGAGGAACCCGGTGACGCGATTGATCGAGTTTATCAGGTGATAGCCTTCATCCGACATGTCCATCCTGATCAGCACGTAGCCCGGCATGAAGCGTCGTTCGGCCGTGACCTTCTTTCCGCGCCGTATCTCGATGACCTCTTCGGTCGGAACGAGAACCTCCTCGATCTCGCCCTGAAGACCGGCATCGTCCACAGCGTGGCGAATCTGTTCGGCAACCTTTTTTTCAAAGTTTGACAGAACGCTTACGGAATACCACCGCTTGGCCATAGCCCTTCCTTCTCTTCGTCAGGGGATCGAGCCCCGGAGATTGTCCGAGCACAGTCCATTTGCCGTCCGAGTGCATTCAACCGTGTCGGGGAGACACCTGCGAAATACACGTGATGAAGTGGCAGTTCAAGTCCCGGGCACGTCGCATCGTTGAAATGCATGGTTCATGCTGCGCCTGGCAGGCTTTGGGCAATTCCCCATGTTCCCCGGAACCGGACACTCTCAGCCGTGCTGACAGTCCCGGCAATCGCGACTCCGCTCTTGCCAATCCCTGGATAGCCTGTTGTGAGTCCCGATCACGTCTCAACGGAAGGTCAAGCAATGCAAGATGAAGCTTATCTGGTCACGGGAGCTCTGGGATGCATCGGCGCCTGGGTCCTAAAGCATCTTGTTGAGCGGAACGCAGAGGTCATTTCGGCGGATCTGAGCACGGACCCGGTGCGCCCGCGTCTGATCATGGACGAGTGTCAGATCGAACGGGTTGACTGGAGGATCCTGGACGTCACCGATACGGAGGCAGTCAAGGCCCTGGTGGCGGAGGCTGGCGTGACCAGGATCATTCATCTGGCCGGCCTTCAGATTCCGTTTTGCAAGGCCAATCCGCCATTGGGCGCCGCCGTGAATGTCGTCGGCACTGTCAACATGTTCGAAGCTGCCTTGGCCTCGGGCACGTCTGGCCTGGCCTACGCGAGCTCCCTTGCTGCATTCGGGCCTGCATCAGGATACGATTCCTGGCCGCTTGGTGACGACGCCCCGCCCGATCCGCGCACGCTCTACGGAGTCTACAAGGTTGCCAACGAACAGGCCGCCAGCGTCTATGCCACCGACTCGGGGGTCGGAAGCGTCGGCCTAAGGCCCTGCGTTGTCTATGGCGTCGGACGCGACCAGGGCGTGACGGCCGACTTCGCCAAGGCAATCCTTGCGGCGGTGGCTGGCGTGCCTTTCCACATCAGATCTGGCGGCATCGTGCCAATGCAGCACGCCAGCGATGTCGCCAGGATGTTCATAGGCTGCGCCGATGCAAACGTGAAGCAGGCACGGGTCTGCAACATGCGGAACGACGTCATAGCGGTCGCTGACTTCGTGAAACGTCTGACAGCGATCTTCCCCGATGCCCGCATCACGCACAACGTCGAAGACGAGTTCCCGTTCCCTGCGGACCTTGGCGATGATGGCCTGCAGGACATCCTCGGAAACGTCCCGCATACCCCGCTGGAGGATGCCGTACGCCAGGACGCGGCAATGTACCGCGATCTGCTGGACCGGGACCAGATCGATCTGAAACAGTTGAAGCAATGAGCGATTCCAGTTCGCGCGATGCGCTTCGGATCTGGCCGGCACACCACAAGATGCTGCTGCCAGACGAAGTTCGGCGACGTCCAAAATGTGGAGTGGCCAGGATCCCGTGTCGCGCATCTGGAGCGCGCTTCGCGCCGGAATCCACCGCCAGTGACGCTTCCCGAAAGTTTGGAAGGGTCGCTAACCGAAGATCGACAGAATGCCTTGGAGGCCCTGCCGGATCAGGAAATCAACCAGGAAAAAAAACGCTGCCGTCGCGATGGTCAGCATGAAGACCATGGCTGAGGTGAGCGCGACTTCACGCCGCGCCGGCCAGACGACCTTGGCAACTTCCGCGCGGACCTGCTGAATGAACTGAAGCGGGTTTGTCATCGCCATGTTTCGTCCTCGTGCGTTTCGACGCAAATACGTGCTTCACGAATTGAATTCAAGGCATGGTCCCGCTATCTTGACTTGCGGTAATCTGCCATGGACTCCTGGGAATCCGTTCCGGTAGGCAATGCCGTGACACACTTGTTCAACCCTGCATTCCTGAAGTGTCAGGCATGCCGATGATTGGATCCATCGAGAGCTGGTCCAGCGGACTTCGCTCCACCTGCCGCATGGACGGCCCCGGACGCGCGCATTGGAAGGCATCGGAAACGGCCACGCAGCCCGGAGTGCGAAACAACCCGCGATTCGGAAGGGGATTATGTAGTTGACGGAAACGGTGGAACATGACGCTTACGGCGCAAGCCGGAAGGGCGGGATTCCCTCCGATCTTCGACACGGCCATGCGCGGCCACGCCGCGATGCCCAAATGTCAGGGCGATGCAGAACGAGATGCCGGGATTGACGCACCTGCACGGACGGGGCGTTTGCGTTGGCAACCTCTACTGACCCGTGAAATCAGCCGCAGGCTGGAACGCACCGCGCTTCAGTCAACGGTATATTCCCATTCGGAAAGAGCGCCGTCAGCATTCGCTCAATGTCCGCGCAGCCCGTCGCTCGGGCATTCAGGACGAGATCGAATCAGGCATGACAACGAAAGTGGCTTGCGCCCCAGATCGCCCGTGCCGTTTGACTGAAACCTTGGTCCTGCATTATCGTCCTGACATGGATGATGCCGCCGCGCTCGCCGAGATCCGCCGCGCCGCACAGGCGACGATCGACGCTTGGCCCGAGGCCAAAGCGGCGGTGCTTTTCGGCTCTCGCGCCCGTGGCAATCATCGTCCCGACAGTGACTGGGACGTTGCATTCATAACTGTCGGCGACAGCGAGCGGCTCGGGACGGTCCCGGACGGGCTGCCATTTGGGCGACTGGATGTCGGCCAGTATGTTAACG
This sequence comes from Boseongicola sp. SB0662_bin_57, assembly GCA_009839535.1. Classification (GTDB taxonomy): domain Bacteria; phylum Pseudomonadota; class Alphaproteobacteria; order Rhodobacterales; family Rhodobacteraceae; genus JAJEFO01. Next base: position 3,506 of record VXPN01000198.1, read on the forward strand.
AATTCACGATTTCTGAAAGACTTGTAGAACGGGAAGCGCTTTGCATCGGTCATGTCAGTCACGGCATCGTTCGTGATGGAAGGATTCTCGCCGGCGATTGGGCCAGGCCGGAGACGAAAGGAAAGCCGTTCATGAAAGCGGAAAAATATGAACGGTTCATGCGGGTCTCGATTGGCATGATCGAAAAGGCCATTAGCGCGATGTCCAGAACTGGTGCGTCAGGTAACTGGCCAAACGCCCCGACAGTGGTTGATGATTTCGTGGCATGTACCGCCGATGCAGCCGAACATCTTGCCAAGGCCATGCTTGGAAGACATGGCGTCGATGCCCGTTTCGTTCATGACGTACACGCGCTCGCTACGCAGGCCAGGGCAAAGGGTCATGCAAACCTGGCCGACGACATGGTTCGCATGAATGGCCGGACCAAGCAGGATCATGGCGCCAGGTATGAATCAAGCGATTCAGAGGGGCTTCGTCACGCGATCCACCGTCTTCCAGTTGTCATTGATCTTCTTGAAAGGGAGCTCACTGTCTTGCCGGTGAATTTCGTCGATGCGGAAACAAGGACCAACCTGATCAGGACGACGGTTGACGTCCTGGTTGCAGGAGCGTCCGGTCTTCGGGACGCCGCCGGGCGAGACGGTTCAGGCATGGAGCCACCTCGTTCCCTTGGCTGGTTGAAGCCGTTGCTTGACATGCGAGAGTCTCTTCCGCCGAAAATCGAAAGGACGGCGAAAAGACTCCGGCAAGGTTGACTGGCGACGATTCGCCGAGCGTTGCGGCTAGGATCGACATAGCATTCTGAAGTGGCGGTTATCAAAGTTCAGCGGTGGAAATCGCTGTCGCGGAATTCCCGCCACCGGTCAGGTGCGCCGAAAGCCAGGACAGCGGGGAGAAAAACCGTGACGAGGATGTCGCGCCCGTCACCTGCCCGTGCTGCGGTGGCTTCCTCTGGAAGGCGGAGACGGGCCGCAGCACTCTGCGAGATCTTGCGGAAATGGCAGGGGCGGAGGGACTCGAACCCCCGGCCCTCGGTTTTGGAGACCGATGCTCTACCAACTGAGCTACACCCCTAGTTCAGGCTCCCCCGTTAAGGCAGGGCCGCAGCAGAATCAAGAGGAAGACGCAATTCGATTCGAGAATGCTTCCCGGCAAGGAGATCCGGGCAACAAAACGCAAAGGGGCCGTTCGCCATGAACGGCCCTTCCATGCGACCGAAACTTCCTCGACGCCGCGCTTTGCCGGCAACGCGCCCGCCATTGCGGCCCGTTTCGTTGTGCGGTGTCAGTCGAGGATGTTGGAGACGACGCCGGAGCCGACGGTGCGCCCGCCCTCGCGGATCGCGAAGCGCAGGCCCTTCTCCATCGCGATCGGCGCGATCAGCTCGGCGGTGAACTTCAGGTTGTCCCCGGGCATCACCATCTCCGTCCCCTCGGGAAGCGTCACCGTCCCCGTCACGTCCGTCGTCCGGAAGTAGAACTGCGGGCGGTAGTTCGCGAAGAACGGCGTGTGACGCCCGCCCTCCTCCTTCGTCAGCACGTACACCTCGCACTCGAAACGCGTGTGCGGCGTCACCGAGCCCGGCGCGCACAGCACCTGCCCGCGCTCCACGCCGTCCCGGTCGACCCCCCGCAGAAGCGCCCCGATGTTGTCCCCCGCCTCGCCCCGGTCCAGCAGCTTCCGGAACATCTCGACCCCCGTGCAGGTCGTCTTCCGCGTCTCCCGGATGCCAACGACCTCGATCTCGTCGCCGACGTTGATCACGCCCCGCTCGACGCGACCCGTCACCACCGTCCCGCGGCCCGAGATCGAGAACACGTCCTCGATCGGCATCAGGAACGGCTGGTCGATCGCCCGCTCGGGCTGCGGGATGTAGCCGTCGACCGCGTCCATCAGCTCCCGCAGCCGCTCCGCCCCCACCGCGTCGTCCCGACCCTCCAGCGCCGCAAGCGCCGAGCCCGCGACCACAGGGATGTCGTCGCCCGGGAACTCGTAGGCGCTCAGAAGCTCGCGGACCTCCATCTCCACAAGCTCCAGGAGCTCCGGGTCGTCCACCTGGTCAACCTTGTTCAGGAACACCACAAGCGCAGGGACCCCGACCTGGCGCGCAAGCAGGATGTGCTCCCGCGTCTGCGGCATCGGGCCGTCCGCCGCGCTCACAACAAGGATCGCGCCGTCCATCTGCGCCGCACCCGTGATCATGTTCTTCACGTAGTCCGCGTGCCCGGGGCAGTCGACATGCGCGTAGTGCCGCGCAGACGTCTCATACTCCACGTGCGCCGTCGAGATCGTGATCCCGCGCGCCTTCTCCTCCGGAGCCGCGTCGATCTGCTCATACGCCTTGAACTCGCCGAACTGCTTCGTGATCGCCGCCGTCAGCGTCGTCTTCCCGTGGTCCACGTGGCCGATCGTCCCAACGTTCACGTGCGGCTTCGTGCGGTCAAACTTTTCCTTCGCCATAGT
>VXPN01000022.1 GCA_009839535.1 Boseongicola sp. SB0662_bin_57
CCGCAATGCCAGACCACGCCGGTATTGTCGCGAACGTCCATGTCGACCAGATCGGTCAGGAACACGGGCGCTTGCGCCGCGTGCGAAAGGATCAATTGGGTCAGCGCACCGTAGACATCGGCTTCGCAGGCGCAGGGCACGCGGGCCATGCCCAACATTGCAGCTGGCCCACAGACTGCGCCGCCATATTCCGTGAAAGTCTCGGGCCAGCACCGGATGGCAAAGGCGTCGTAGCGCCCCGTGCCGCGCAAGCCGTCCAGCCCCGCCTTCAGCCGCAGCGAACGATCGAGTTCGCCCTGGTTCACATCGTCCAGCCCGTCCACCTGCCCTGCCACTTCGGCGCGCAAGGCGTTGGCGGTCTCGGATGTGACTGCACGGGCTGCAGAAAACAGGTCATCAAGGTCCATCGCATCAACCTCGACGCCAGCCAGGGCCTTGAGCGAGCCCGGGTCGTAGGCACAGGTGTCGAACCCGACGGGACGTTCGCCGATCCGAGCGATGCGTCTCCCTCGAATTGCCCTTGCAATGGCTTCGCCTTCGCGCGTTGCCGCGGGCACGGCACCCAGAGGCAAGTCTCCTGCCGGACGCGCGCCACGAAACAGCGCCGTCAAGTCTTCACCGATTTCTCCCGCAGGATCGGCAAAGAGCCAACCGAATTCCCGGTCGATCAGCCCCAGCGCATGGGCCGCAAGGTTCAGCCCGCATAGCGAATTGAGCCTGAGTCGCCCGCCGTTGCGCGGCTCGGGGATGGCCCAGATCGACAATGGCTGATCAAATTCTGCGCCGATCGCCACGGTCATCGAGGCATCGGCAAAAGTCACTTGAAGGATCAGCACCTGATCCACGCCGGCCGCCTGCAACTCCGTCATGCCCGCACGCGTGGCACCCTCGTCAAACAGCAACTCTCGAGGTCCAACGATCTCGTGCCTCGTTGCATCCAGCGCTGACAGCATCGCGGCGAGGCTGTCTTCGGCAAAGGGAACGTCGAATGTCGGTCGACCAAGCGGGAGTATGCCGAGTTTCATCTCAGCCCCCATGAACCGCGCAGGCATGGGGCCAGCGCAACGCCGTGACGAGCCGCGATCGGCTCCTTGACCGGCGAGCGCCTGCCCACCGCCGTCACCGTGAAAATGACGCTTTCGTCGGCCATACGGCGCAGGCCACATCGCTTGTCATGGACCAAGCCCGTCACGTGTTCTCCTTCAGGAATCGTTCCAACGCTTCGCGGTCGGGGCAGCCCTTGCGACCTCCAAATTCAGTGCATTTCAGAGCAGCAGCCGCGTTGGCAAACCACGTCGCATGACCTTCGTCCGATGCTTCCGCAAGCGCGAGCGCGAAGGCGCCGTGCCAGATGTCGCCCGCGCCGAGCGTGTCCCTGGTCTCGACGGAGAAGGCAGGCGTGTGCTTCATCCCGTCAGCGTCCACATGGAACGCCCCGTTCTCACCGTCAGTGACCAAGACCCAGCCCGGCAGGCGCTCGTCAGCGGCATGCAATGCCGTCTCGATCTGCTGGTCGCCGGCAAAGGACTGGAGCCCATCGCGCGAGAAGGCGACGTGACTTGCCCGCGCGAGAACGGCTTCCTCGGCTGGAGCCTCGGCGTCCACGATGCCCGGCACATCCCAGGCGCGCGCAAGCTCAAGCGCACGAATCGCGCCTGCGGGCCAGCGGGAATCAACCAGTACGGCGTCAGGTTTGGGAGCACTTTCCAGCCAATCCGGTTCCTGGGGCAAGCCGCTGCCGCGGAAGTTCACGATCTGCCGTTCACCTGCCTGATCGACGTAGACTGAACTGAACGAGGACTTGGCACCGACCGCGCGGTTCACCAGCGTCGTGTCGACGCCTTCGGATCCCAGGTCCGACAGGATCAGATCGCCAAGAGCGTCGTCTCCCAGCCGTGCGCACAACAGGGCATTGCCTCCAAGTCGCGCCACGGCAACCGCCGCGCTGGCGGCACAACCGCCCCCGACGCATTCTGCCGCATCCGCGCGGTACTTGGCGGCACGCCGGGGAAGCGCATCCATTGCGAAGACGAAATCCACGACCGCCATGCCTACGACGAGAATTTCACTCACAGGACGCCACAACGACTTTCCGGCCTGAACGTGACTGTTCACCATTTCTCGGAGGCGGACCGGGCATGGCGCAGCCCTATCACCTTGGCGGCCATTCCGGCAAGCGCGACATTGTCGGCGACGAGTGCGTTGTATCCGGGTGCCGTCACCGAACCCCGGCAGCTTGAGATCCGGCGCCGGGCGTCGGCGCAATTCCGGGGCGGAAGCACTCGGACACGATCATCTTGACCTCTGCCAACGATCCCAGCGAATCGCGGCCGGACCTGCAGTGCAGCTCCAGCCCGGCTCCCGTTCTGGAGGTGCCGCCGCCGTCGTGCGTCGGGCCGACGGAGCAGGTTCACGCCCGGAATGCCGCGATCGAAGCGCGGAGGCCGGCCCAACGCACCGGGCGTCGACGGAAATCGCGGCAGGCACGAAAATTCAAGAAAGCGCCTGTGCGGCTCGTGTGCGGCGGCTTGCGGCGACTCCCTGATCACCGCGCAAGATCAGGCAAGAAGACGGCGACCGACGGCCGGAACGGCTCGTCACCGCCACGAGAGCCGGGAACCCTTGATCCGGCAGTGACAAGGGATGTCAGGATGCATCTGGCCCGGTTCGTTCTCCGCCTGCCAAAAACGTGATTGCCGAACCAGGCGCACTCTCTTTCCAATTCCTGACAAGTGCTGTAAGGCCCGCGCATCTGAGACGTGACGCTCTGACCCCGGCGTGATGCATGAGGATTGGGGTCGGCGGCAATGGGGCCGCCAATTCAACGGGACAGGAGGAGGGCCTCCTGATCTCACACAGGATACCAAAATGTTCAACGAAGTGAAGAAATCGATCCAGTGGGGCGATGATACGCTGACGCTGGAAACAGGCAAGATCGCCCGCCAGGCAGATGGCTCGGTGGTCGCCACCTACGGCGAAACCACGGTCATGGCAAACGTGACATTCGCCCGGGAACAGCGGGAAGGACAAGACTTCTTTCCACTGACCGTCCACTACAACGAGAAATACTATGCCGCCGGCAAGGTGCCTGGCGGCTTCTTCAAGCGCGAAGCGCGACCGACCGAAAAGGAGACGCTGACTTCGCGCCTGATCGACCGTCCGATTCGGCCGCTGTTCATCGAGGGATTCAAGAACGAGGTCCTGGTCATCTGCACCGTGCTTTCGCATGACCTCGTCCACGATCCCGACATCGTCGCCATGATTGCAGCCTCGGCCGCGCTGACGCTTTCGGGCGCACCGTTCATGGGACCGATCGCCGGCTGCCGCGTGGGTTTCGAAAATGGCGATTACGTTCTCAATCCCACCGTGGAGAACATGGAAAACCTTCGCAACAATCCCGAGCAGCGACTCGACCTCGTGGTCGCCGGAACGCGAGAAGCGGTCATGATGGTCGAATCCGAAGCCTATGAACTGTCGGAGGCCGAGATGCTTGGTGCGGTGACCTTTGCACATGGACAGATACAGCCCGTCATCGACCTGATCATCGCCCTTGCGGAGGAAGCGGCCAGCGAACCGTTCGAGTTCACGCCGCCGGACATCTCCGAGCTGCTCGGCGTGGTGAAGGCCGTCGGCGAAGGGCAGATGCGTGACGCCTACGCCATTCTCGACAAGCAGGAGCGCGTTGCCGCGGTTGGCGCGGCAAGGGCCGCAGTCAAGGAGAGGCTGACGGACGAGCAACTCCAGGATCCGAATCTCGGAACCGCTCTCAAGAAGCTCGAATCCTCGATACTCCGTGGCGACGTCGTCAAGAACGGGCGCCGCATCGACGGACGGAAGACCGACGAAATCCGCCAGATCGCCTGCGAGACGGGACTCCTCCCCCGCACCCACGGCTCCGCGCTCTTCACCAGAGGGGAAACGCAGGGACTCATCGTTACCACGCTGGGCACCGGAGACGACGAGCAGATCGTCGACGCCCTGCACGGGAACTTCCGTTCGAACTTCCTGCTGCACTACAACTTCCCGCCCTATTCGGTCGGTGAAGTGGGTCGCGTCGGACCGCCCGGACGTCGGGAGATTGGCCATGGCAAGCTTGCCTGGCGCGCCCTCCAGGCTGTCCTGCCCAGTGCAACCGACTTCCCCTACACGATCCGCCTCGTGTCGGAAATCACCGAATCCAACGGCTCGTCGTCCATGGCAACGGTCTGCGGTTCGTCACTGTCGATGATGGACGCCGGGGTGCCGGTGAAGGCGGCAGTCGCTGGCGTGGCCATGGGCCTCGTCCTGGAAGAGGACGGCTCCTACGCCGTCCTGACGGACATCCTGGGCGACGAGGACCACCTTGGCGACATGGACTTCAAGGTCGCGGGAACCGAAAACGGAATCACGTCGCTGCAGATGGACATCAAGGTGGCGGGGATCACGCCCGAGATCATGGAAAAGGCGCTCGATCAGGCCAGGGCGGGCCGGATGCACATCCTTGGGGAAATGAACAAGGCCCTGTCGTCGGCAGGTGAATTCAGCATCCACGCTCCGCGCATCGAAACCATGAGCATCCCGACGGACAAGATCAGGGAAGTCATCGGGTCCGGCGGCAAGGTGATCCGCGAGATCGTTGAAGTCTCCGGCGCCAAGGTCGACATCAACGACGACGGTGTCATCAAGATCGCCTCGCCCGATGGGGAGGCCATCAAGAAGGCTCATGAAATGATCCACGCCATCGTGGCCGAGCCGGAAGAGGGCAAGATCTACAAGGGCAGGGTCGTCAAGATCGTCGACTTCGGGGCCTTCGTGAACTTCTTCGGAAAGCGCGACGGGCTCGTGCATGTCAGCCAGATCGAAAACCGCCGCCTGGGCCATCCATCCGACGTTCTCAAGGAAGGCCAGTCGGTGTACGTGAAGCTCCTGGGCTTCGACGATCGCGGCAAGGTGCGCCTGGCCATGAAGATGGTCGATCAGGAAACCGGAAAGGAAATGGCGCGCGAAACGGCGAACTGACGCGCGTCAAACGGACGGACGGCCACTGCAAGGCGGACGGCCGTCCGACTCCGTCGAACATCCGGTCGGAGCCGTGTGGATCATGACGTCTCGTTCATGGCGGCGCGAGGCCCGCACGCGTCCCGACTCGCTCAGAAATCCAGGTGCCCCACGCGGAGCGCGTTTTGCTGGATGAACTCCCGACGCGGCTCGACGACATCGCCCATGAGCTTGGAGAACAGATCGTCGGCCTCGACCTGGTCCTCGACCTTCACCTGGAGGAGGGTGCGTGCCTCGGGGTCAAGGGTCGTCTCCCAGAGCTGGTCGGGGTTCATCTCGCCCAAGCCCTTGTAGCGTTGCAGGCTCAGGCCCTTCTCGCCCTCGTCAAGGATCGCGGCCAGAAGATCGAGCGGCCCGTGGACAGGGGTGTCACGGTCACGTCGCACGAACGTCGCGGGTTCGCCATAAGCTTCCTGCAGCGCCTTCGTGAACTTGCCGAGCCGGCGCGCCTCTCCGGAGCGCAGCACGGGACCATCCAGCGTGTGGACCTCCTCGACCCCGCGCAGCATGCGCGTCAACCGGATGCCGTGATCCTGCGTGATCCGTCCGCGCCAGCCCCGCTGGTATTCGACCGCCACCTGGTCAAGACGCCGTGCCACGGCATCCGCCGTCCCCTGGAGGTCGGTATTGACCCGATCTTCCAGAAACGCTCCGGCGATGGTCGCCTGTTCGAGAATCGTGTGCGGATAGTGGGCCGGAAAGGCCTGCAGGACACGGCGAACCTGGCGGGCCTCCTCGACGACGCGAAACAGGTCCTTTGCCACGATTTCCTCTCCGCTTGCCAGCCGCAGAACCGCGCCGTCAACGCCCAGCTCGATCAGGTGGTCATCAAGTGCGGCCTGGTCCTTCAGATAGACCTCGGACTTGCCGCGCATAACCTTGAAGAGCGGCGGCTGCGCTATGTAGAGGTATCCGCCCTCGATGGTCTC
>VXPN01000275.1 GCA_009839535.1 Boseongicola sp. SB0662_bin_57
CAAAGGCATTAACCAAGACGCAGCTTGTCGCGGCGCTCGCCGAAGAGCTTGGCAGTGAAAAGAAGGCGGCAGCCGCAGCACTGGACGCGATCATTTCCGTCATCTCGAGAGAAGTGTCTTCCGGCGGGGCCGTGGCATTGCCTGGTGTTGGCAAGATCTATTGCCGCGAACGCCCGGCGCGCATGGTTCGCAACCCAGCGACTGGCCAGCAGATCCACAAGGACGCCGACAAGGTGGTGAAGATGACCATCGCCAAGGCGCTCAAGGACAGTGTGAACAGCTGATCGCTGAAACCGGAAACGCAAATCGGGCCGCAATCGCGCGGCCCTTTTTCTTGGAAGAAACGGGTCCTCGCCTCTCTGGCAAGGCTGGCGGGACGCAACCGGTGGCTGGTCCCTGAATTCCCGCCGCATGTCCGGGCGCTGCGAAATGCTGCACCTGCATCTCCACTGCCTTCCTCCAGTTTGATCCGCTGATCTTTCCCGTGGTCGGTTTCTTGGGAATTGCTGCCTGCACTTCTCGGCCCTGGCAGGCCGGAGACAAGGGGTTCCTGCGTGAAGCAACCTGCATCACTGTTCCCAACGAGTTTGTACGGGTCGCGCAACCTATGGCATTTCAGGAGAAGACGAACCAGCGTGAGCGTTGCGCAATGCGGCCGCGAATGCCTGACGATGCTCGCTGCGTTCGATGCGTGTCAGAACGGAACGCAAGAGCCGATTCAGAGCCGTGAAAGGGAAACGCTTTGCCGTCGGCGAATAGGGTGCCGAAAGCGCGAGCGCACAGGACTCAGGGTACCGGAGAACCTGCTCAGCCTCGTTTTGCGCCTCGGATGGGGGCATCCTGCTCACCTCCGAATACAGGCGGACCAGATCACCTGACGCTTGGAGTGTCATTTTGCCGTCTGCCGAAGTCCACCCCGATACGGGTCACGCTCCGTGCCACTTTTCATGACGGCATTGACATACAACAAGTGTGCTGTATGTCGCTGTATACGACAATTCTGATTTACAACCAAGGACACATGTAAATGGCAACCGTTCCGGAATTCTACGTCGGCAGTCCCGTCGAACCCGTCGACCTGCGCTTCCGCGACGCGTTCGTGGCGGAACTGTGGCAAACCCTGCGCACCGGCCACGTGGTGCTCACGGCACCGCGACGAACCGGCAAGACCAGCATCATGGACCACCTGCGCGACCGCCCCGAGAACGGATTCCAGGTGGTGTCCGTCAACGTGCAGGACCTGACGCACCCGGCCGAGTTCTTTCAGGTGCTGCTCGACGCATTCCACGACGCGCATCCGGACTTCTTCCGCGACCGGCTTGCCGCAGGCTGGGAACTCGTCAGCGGCGTGCTGGGCAAGGTCGAATCGATCGGAGCCGGCGGCTTCAGGCTCGCGCTACGCGAAGGCGATCCCGACTGGCACGGGAACTGGCGCCGGCACGGCGACACGTTCCTTGTCCAGGCTCGCGCCACCGGCGTCCCGATTCTCTTCATCATTGACGAGTTCCCGGACATGCTGCTCAACCTGTCCCGGGAAGACGAAGGGTTGCTGCGCGCGTTCCTTGCCTGGCTTCGCACCCAGCGTCAGAAGCCTACCCCCGGGCGGGACTCGATTCGCTGGCTGGTCGGAGGCTCGGTCAATCTGGCAGGCACCCTCGACGCGCTCGGAATGGTCGATCTCATCAACGACCTCGTGGACATGTCCCTGCCGACGTTCGGCGACGAGGACATCCAGATATTCGTTGCGGACATGCTGCGCGGTCGAGGCGTCCCGTTCGATGGCGAAGTTCCGCCGCGCCTCGTTGCCCGGTTGGGCCGCACCATTCCGTACTTCATGCAGATTGCGACGCAGAATCTCCATCGGCGATGGAAACGCGAGCAACGCAGGCTCGCCGCGACGGATGTCGACGCCGTCTTCGACGAGATGATCGTGGGGTCCGCCGCCCGCGCCCAGCTGCAGCACTACCACTCGAGGATCCGTCAGTACTATCCAGGACCGGAACGACCGATCGCCCACGCCTTGCTGGGCCAGATCAGCCTGAGCGAATCGGGCCTGGCGCGCGCAACCCTGCTGCAGGAGACTGAACGAGTGCTGTCGGAACTCGGTGCCGGTCTCCCGGCGCATGAGCGTCGGCAGCTGTTCAGCCGGCTCATGCTCGACCTCGAGAACGACTTCTACATCGTGGAGGTCGAGGGAGGGCTCCACGACTTCGCGAGCGGAGTGCTGAAGTCGTGGTGGAGGAAGCATCATGCCTGAACCGGCCCCCGCGTCGAACATCGGCCTCTACCGGTCCGGAGTGACCAGTCCGGAGCGCCTGCGACACACCACCGTCGCGCGTGAACATGTCCTCGACAACACCATCGCGTCCCTGCGCGGGTCGGTACGGCGAAAGTCGAAGAGCCACCTGCTCCTCATCGGTCCGCGCGGCATCGGCAAGACCCACCTGCTCTCTTGCATCGAGGACGCCGTCCGGTCGGACACGGCGCTCGGGGAGAGGATCGTGGTGGCCCGGTTCCCGGAGGAATCGAACCGGATCCTTTCCTTCGCCGATTTCCTGATCGGCCTCTGCGGGATTCTTGGCGAGGTCCTTGAAGATGAGGGACGCTGGGCGGAACTCCTCGCTGAAGTCCAGGCCGAGGAGGACGACGCCAAGGTCGCTGACACGCTGGTGCCCGCCATCCGGCGGGAGAACCGCCGACACGGCCGCACCCTGGTCATCATGATCGAGAACCTGGGCGAGGTCCTGTCGAGGCAGATCCGCGACGGAACCGACGTTGCCGCCTTGCGCAAGTTTCTCATGGGCGACAACGGCTGCCTGCTGGTGGCCACAGCGCCGATGCACTTCGACGGCATCACGGACATCCGGCAGCCGTTCTACGACTTCTTCGACATCCAGATGCTGGAGAGCCTGAGCTTCGAGGAAACGGTCGAAGTCATCCGCCGCAACCTCGAGTGGGAAGAGCGCACGGACCTGCTCGCGTCCATGAAAGACATGAGACCGCGACTGGAGGCGCTCTATCGCATGACGGGTGGGAATCCACGGCTGACGATGATGCTCCACGAGCTGATTGCGCACGAGTCGGTTACCCGGGTGCAGGAGCAGTTCCACGTGCTGCTCGACCGGATCTCGCCATTCTACCAGGGCCGGATGGCCGATCTGCCGCCCGGCCAGCGCGCGTTGCTGGAGTGTCTTGCGAGCATGCGCGACGAGGAGAAGACTCCCGCCGCAATTGCCGCACGCATGCGCATGAGCCAGCAGGAGACCTCGTCGCTCCTGAAGCGACTGTCGGACGCCCACTACCTGCGTTCCGAACAGCATCCGCGGGACGGGCGATCGCGCCTCTACACGATTCGCGAGGGATTCTTCGACATCTGGCTCGCAATGAACCTTTCTCGCGGCGCCCGCACGCGGCTTCCGTTCCTCCTCGAGTTCTTCAGGCTCTTCTACCCGAGCATCGCGGACCGCGAGAAAAGGCGCCGCGAGTTGCGCGAGAGGCTCATGGAGGAAGGGGGGGCTGACGCGAAACAGGCCCTCGACTACCTGAGCGAAGTCGGCGACGAGGGGGAACGTGCGAATGCGAAATTCGGCATGGCCAGGACGTTCGCCCGACTCGGAGCGGCCGAGCAGGTGGCGAACTACGTGCTCGAAGCCGCGCCCCTTGCAGGAGACGGCGTGAGCCAGTCAATCACCCGCGCCGTTTCGCGCGCGTCGCCCGCCCCGGACTATCTCTCCGAGATCGAGAACATGATCGCGGCCTGGGAGAAGCACCGGAGCGGCGATCTCGAAGCGTTCGCCCACCGCCTCGCGGAAATGGGAGAGGGGCTTACCCTGCATGCGTATTCCGAAACCCGGCTCGCGTTTCTCAAGGATGCGGTCGAGAGCGTGAGCGATGCTAGGGAAAGGATCAGGCAGCGACTGCAGATTGCGACCGTGTTGATGGAACTCGCGCGCTGGAGGGAATGCGAAGTGCTGCTGCGCCAAACGCTCGCCGAGGCGAAGTCACAGGCCGATGCGAAGCTTGTTGCAAGAGCGTACAACGACCTGGGACAACTGCTATGGCATGCCAGCCGGCACAGTGACGCCGAACCATTGATGCGGGCGGCGATTGAAGTCACCGAGGCCGCCTTCGGCAAGCACCACCCCGATGTGACAGAATGCCTGAACAACCTGGCGGTGCTGCTGCAGGACACGAACCGTCACGAGGAAGCCGAGCCGATGCTCCTGAGAGCGCTGGCAATCGCCGAGGTCGCCTTCGGCAAGCATCACCCCACCGTGGCAACTTGCTTGAACAACCTGGCGATGCTGCTGCGGGACACGAATCGCCATCGGGAAGCCGAGCCGATGTTGCGGAGAGCGCTGGCAATCGCCGAGGCCGCCTTCGGCGAGCACCATCCCGCCGTGGCAACTTGCTTAAGCAACCTGGCGATGCTGCTGCAGGACACGTACTGCCACGAGGAAGCCGAACCGATGCTCCTGAGAGCGCTGGCAATCGCTGAGGCTGCCTTCGGCAAGCAACACCCCAATGTGGCGAATCGCTTGAACAACCTGGCAACGCTGCTGCATGGCACGAACCGCAATGAAGAAGCCGAGCCGCTGATGCGGCGAGCCTTGGACATTCTGGAATCCTCGGCTGTAAACAACAAGCATGAGCACCCCTGGCTCGAATTCGCGAAAGCGAACCACCGAGCCATTTTGCGGGCAAAGGCTGACAAGCCCGATTGAGATCGGCAGTACCGACAAAGGACAACCCGGTTGAATGGGATCAAGATCCGTTCACCAGCCTCCTCAAGGACGTCAACGGTGTCGCCGGACATTGCAGTCAACCGGCCGGCAGGGACCTTGCTGGCCGACCAGGATCGTTCCCGCCCGTTCTTCGAGCGGGCAAGCAGCCGTCCCGCCAGATCCTCGAACACCGCAAACGCGGCATCGGTCAGCACGGTCTCGAGTTCCCACGCCCATGCCGCAACTGCGGCGATTCTTCGCCGTTTGCCGAAGTCCTTGATGAAGTTGATCGCCGCCACCCGGCCGCCGTCGGCTCCGCAGCACGGCCCTCTCTCTCTTCGTTCAATTCGAATTGGGAGAGCAGCGGGTCCGACATTGCAAATATTCATGCAGGTCACGTGGGGAGCGCTTTCCAAGTCGAGACTTGCACTTGGCAGAGGCTGGCACGACCAGGGCCTCGCGTGACGGTCTGAAGGGACATCCTGGACATTTTGCGGTTTCTTGCCTGGCTTTCGGCAGACTTTCAGCGGCCCTTTCTCCGGAATCTTCGTGCATGGCACCTTGCAACAATTACGGGAACTCCATTGAAATAACCTTGTAGGGATGTCAGGTCCGTCACCACGGCTGCCTCGAAACAGGAGAAAGTGCAGGTGCAGATGGTGTGCCTTGCAAACTCCCGAAAACTGAATGGTCGATGCATTGCCGGCAGGCAGTACGAGGCAGGAAACGCGGTGGGCGGCCGGATTCGACCTGTGGGCAATCGCGAGAGCCAGGAGGTGTCAGAGTACGAACGCCAATATGAGGACGGGAGCGACCCGCGGATTCTCGACTATATGGAAGTTCCTATGCTTGGGCCGAAGCCCGTCGGCTATCAGACTGAGAACTGGCTGCTTGGTTCAGGCAGGTACTGGAGGAAGGTCGATGTCTGTTCGCCGTCGGATCTTCCCGCACTGACTGATCCGGTGGAGCCGCTTTGAGTAGACGGCAGCGGCACCTGTCATGGGCTCAACGACAGGATTCCCGTCACGGCGAGCAGAGAAATAACCAGTTCCCTGCGGCTGATTTCGGTCAACGAAATCGAGTTAAGAGTATTTGTGCCCGGTGAAGCGTTCGGCAACTCCAAGAGACGCGTTCAGGGCGGATTCTTTCATCCCCCGTTCCACTCTGAAGTGCAACACCTGATGTAGTGTTGCGAGGCGTCGGACG
>VXPN01000537.1 GCA_009839535.1 Boseongicola sp. SB0662_bin_57
CGCCATCGAGATCGTAGATGCGCAGCTCTCCGCTCAGGACCTCCGCAGGCGCGCCCGCCTCTGCATTCGCCTCCTGCGTTGCCTCGTGCATGCGAACGTGACAGACCACCTTCTCGGGAAAGCCGTCCGCTGCCAGCCAAAGACGCTCCCAGCCAAACGGCAGGTAGGTGGTCTCATCCTCTGCGGAGCCCTGAATGCGCGCCGCCGCCACGACCTGGAAGCACCCGTCCAACACGAGCGGATGGATTTCCGGACTGGTCAGGCCGGCGCCGTCCCGCAAGGAAACCTCGCCGAGAGCCTCGCCCTGCCTCGCCCACAGGTTGCCGAGCGTGCGGAAGCTGCCGCCGAGATCGATGCCGGTGCCGGCCCTGGCCTGGTACAAGACGGATGCATCCACAGGGGACAGTTCGTCCTTCAGGCGTTCAAGGTCCACGCGCTCGACGGCGCCCGGCGCGTCTGCGCCGCCAGTCATCCTGCATTCGGCATGCAGCGTCCAATCCGTCTCGGCCGGCCCCTTGCTGAGTATCTGCAACTGGCCCGGCCCCTCGTTGCCGGAATCGCTGATCAAGAGCTGCACCTTTCGGCCGTTCGTGGCGGCTTCGTCGTCCTGGGCCTCCTCTGCGAACACCAGCGGGTTGTGCAACTGCATGTCCTCGACGACCACCGGCCCGCTTGCTCCGGCCAGCGATGCCGACGCGGCCATCGTGCCGTAAAGCGCCCCCGGCGCGATGACCCGTTCGAACACGCGATGATCGTTGAGCCATTCCGGATCCGTGGGGAACAGTTCCGTTTCGTACGTGATCTCGCCACTTGCCGACTCCCTTCGCAGGCCCAGCAGCGGGTGTCCTTCGACGGAGCGTCGCTGCCTTGGCGCGCTCAACCAGTAGCGCTCACGCTGGAAGGGATACCCGGGCACCGAGACGCGGCGACGGGTCTCTCCGGCAAAAAGTCCCTCGAAACGGATCGGCAGTCCTGACTGATAGGCGCCCGCGACGGACTCGGCAAAGCCGCCGACGTCCTCTGGCGAGCCGGTCGACGCGGGCCGGACGCTCGACAGCACGACAGGGGCGGGCGCCGAATCCGGCCAGGCCGAGGACGCCATGGGGGCCAGAACGGAGCCAGGACCAATTTCGAGAATCACGTCGGCACCGAGATCCGCGAGCGTCCTGGCGCCGCTGGCGAATGCGACGGGTTCCCTCGCATGCTTGCGCCAATAGGCTCCGTCCAGCAACGCGCCATCGTTCACCGCCTGGCCGGTCAGGTTGCTGACCACGGTCAGTTCGGCCGGTTGGACGGTGACGTGATCGAGAGAGGCCTGAAGCGCGTCGAGAACCGGGTCGATGAGCGCGCTGTGGAACGCCCGGGTCGTGTTCAGCCGACGCACCCGGACGCCTTCCGATTCGAGGCGGGCGGAGAGCGATTCGATATCCGCGACGGGGCCGCTGACCACCTGGTGCAGGCCGTTGTCCGCAGCCATGCTCACGCCGGCACCGGCAGCTTCCGCGTTTGCCTCCTTGATTGCGGACGCCACCTGGTCCGGCGGCGCGAAGACGGCGGCCATGGCGCCCCCTTCCGTTTGCGACAGCAGCAGGCCGCGCGTGGCGGCGAAACGCATGCCGTCCTCAAGGCTGAACACGCCCGCCGCTTGCGCCGCAGCGATCTCTCCGACGCTGTGCCCGATCACCATGTCGGGGCGGACCCCGACGCTTGACCATTGCGCGGTCAGCGCGCACTCGAGCGCGTAAAGTGCCGGCTGCTCCCAATCCGTGTCGCCCAGCTGCCCGTTGCCGGTGCGGCCGAACATCACGTCCAGCAGCGACGTGCCGCGCTCTTCGAGGAACACTTCCTCGCAACGGTCGAAGACCATCCGTGCCACCGGCTCGCGATCGTACAGGTCGCGCCCCATGCCGGCCCACTGGCTTCCCTGGCCCGTGTAGGCGAACGCGACGGTGGTCGCTGCGCGCGGCGCGTCCTGGAGACCCGTCTCCGCCAGCCCTTCAAGCCGTTGCCGCAGCTGGCCGACGCTGTCGAAGGTGAGGCCGGCACGGCAATCGAAATGAGATCGCCCGATGCCCGCCGTCCAGGCCATGTCCGCAAGTGCCTGTTCCAGAAGTTCGCCTTCGGCGGGAAGCTCGTCAAGCTGCTCGTCGAGCCATGACAGGTACCGCTCGGCGAGATCGCGCAAAGCCTGCTCCGACTTGCCGGACAGCGGCAGCAGGCGCACCCCGCGCCTCTGGCACGCCTGTTCGTGCCGCATCGGTTCGACGACGGCCTTGGGAGGCTGAACGACCACTGCCTGGCCGGGTCCCACGACCCGGTCCGGCGCGTACGGAGCCGTGTCCGACGCCTGATATTCCTCGACCAGCAAGTGAACGTTGGTTCCGGAAATGCCGAACGAGTTCACGCCAGCCATGCGCGGCCGTCCGTTCCGGGCAGGCAGGTCCGTCATGGACGAGGTCACCTGCAACGGCAGCCCATCCCAGTCCACGCTTGGGTTTGGATCCCTGAAGTGCAGGTGCTTCGGGATCACGCCGCGCTGCATGACCAGCACGGCCTTGATCAGGCCGGCGATGCCGGCGGCCGATTCCAGGTGTCCGAGGTTGGTTTTCACGGAGCCGACCAGCAGCGGCTGGTCGGACTTGCGGCCCTTGCCGTAGACCCTGGCAACGGCGTTGATCTCGATCGGGTCCCCGACTGCGGTTCCGGTGCCGTGCGCTTCCAGATAGTCGACTTCCGAGGCCGGAACGCCAGCCTGCGACAGCGCCGCCTCGATGACCCTTTCAAGCGCCGGTTCGTGCGGCACGGTCAGGCCAACGCTGGCGCCGCCATGGTTCACGGCGGCGCCTCGGATTGCCGCCCAGATCCGGTCGCCGTCGGCCTCCGCATCGCGCAAGCGTTTCAGGACCACTGCGCCACAGCCTTCGCCGCGCACGTACCCGTTTGCGGAGGCGTCGAAGGCCTTGCACTGGCCGTCCGGAGACAACATCATCGAATCGGCGCGCAGTTCGAAGATGCGGCTGTTGAGAATGGCCTGAACGCCGCCGGCAATTGCCAGGTCCGCCTTGCCCTGCTGAAGGTCCGCGACGGCGTCGTGCACTGACAGGAGGGACGATGCGCAGGCGGCGTCCACCGCCTTTGCCGGACCCATGAAGCCCAGCACGAAAGAAACCCGCCCGCTGGTACCGTTCAGGTTGGTGCCGCTCAGGGCGTACAGGGACGCTGCTGCCTCCCCGGGCCTCTCCGAGTCGGTGACGAGCATTCGGTACTCGTCATTGCT
This sequence comes from Boseongicola sp. SB0662_bin_57, assembly GCA_009839535.1. GTDB lineage: Bacteria > Pseudomonadota > Alphaproteobacteria > Rhodobacterales > Rhodobacteraceae > JAJEFO01. The sequence continues at coordinate 3,278 of VXPN01000537.1, forward strand.
GATGCCGGAATACACGCCGGTCAGGCTTTCCTTGAGCCGGTCAGGGTCCATTCCCGCATCCTCGAGCGCCTGCCAGCTGGTCTCCAGCATCATCCGTTGCTGGGGGTCGAGCAGTTCGGCCTCGACCGGGGAGATTCGGAAGAACCTCGCGTCGAACTGGTCGATGTCGTCGACGTAGGCGCAGTAGCGGCATGCACCTTGCAGGTTCCGGGGATCCTTGAACAGTTCCTCAAGGCGGTTCGGCCCTGAGGCCGGTGCGCCGTCCGTCACTGCGTTGCCACCGGTTTCGAGCAGGCGCCAGAAGGAGCGAATGTCGGGCGCGCCCGGGAAACGGCATGCCATGCCCACGACCGCAACGGGTTCCGCGCGTCGGAACGTCTCGTCGACTTGTTGACCCCTGCTCATCTGGTGCTCCGCAATATCGTCGAACTGCATCCCGTTTGCCATTGAACGCGCCCAATGCGGAAACCGGGGCTGGCGAACCCGAGGCGAACCGAATTCAAGCAACTCCTACATTGGTGTTCGAATGGCAGTTGGGGCACTGGCCAGAATAGTCGGACGGAATCCGGCGTCAATGGTGCAGTGGGAGAGCCTGCGACCTGCGACTTGCACGGGGGACTGGCAGGGCGCGCTCATCTGCACGCCATCGGGAGAAGCATACTGCAAGCCGCTTGGGCAGGTTCAGCCGGAAATTGACGTTCCAACCGTTCAGAGCTGGCCAGATTTCTGTCAGGCGGTAGTCGTCGCTCAAGCGTTGAACGCCGGTCACACGATGAGCGCCTTTCCGGAGTTGAACGTCATAAGCCTTGCGCCGAAGCACAGCTGCATTCTGGTCGACATCGACATCGACATCGACATCGACATCGACATCGACATCGACATCGACAGCGGTACGGCGAAACGCGTTGCATGTGACGGCTGGCGACGATCGCGCGACTGACATGAAGGTGCTTCGCCATGCCTTGGCGGCAGCCTTGCTCTCAGGGAAGTTCTTGCAAGCCGCCTTGCGTACGGAACACTGCAGCTGCTGCCGCAGTTGCTGACACGGCGCAACGTTCGCTTGCCAGGAAGATGTGCTGGCCAAAGGGAGCGGCGGGCAGCAAGAAGACGGCAGAATGTGCACAAAGGGAGGGAAACCGGTTCATGCTACACTCAAGAAAAGGCGTTGCACTGTCTGCACTTGCAGCAAACTCTCTGCTGACGTCCTCGCCACTGGCACAGGAGGACAGGGAACGAGAGTTCGAGGTCCATTACTGCGTCACTGACTCAGGCGGGGGACGTGACTCCCGTCCGGGAATCAAGCTGTCAAAGGCGTTCAGCACCTCGCCATCCGGACTGCACGGCAGCGTGGTAGGCACGGTTTCCTTTGGGATCTGTTGCCTAATTCAGCAGGACTCGGTTGCGTCGATGCCGCACACGGTGGATGTCCGGTTTCGTGAGATCAGTCAGATCTGGTAGCCTGATCAATTTCGGGCATTGCCTGCAGGACGAAAAAAGCCGCTCGTCATAAAGTCTATGTGTTCGGACAGCTCCGGTCGGACATTTTGCCAAAGCGGATCCAATATGAACTGGACCCCTTCTCGCCGGGCCAGTTTTGCCGCAGGTACGAAATCCTCGTCCCCAGAAACCAAGACGATTACATCCGCCTGTCGTTTGAGCGTTATTGAGGCAATATCAAGGCCGATCCTCATATCGACACCCTTTTGCCGGACCGCTAGGCTGAAATCTCCATCGACAAGCTCATCAACGGTCCGTCGTTGGCGGAGCAGGTCTTTCTGAGCCTCTTCGCGGAGAATCCAGGTCCGGTCTCCCTCCCTGCGCACTTTCCCAAGCCTGACGGCAACATACGGGCTGGCCCGCAGCTTGTTGTGCAATTCCAGGCGGAATTGCGCCAGAGAAGTCTTGGAATGGTCGATAGGGCGTTTGCTGATGGGCTTGTGTCCCTTCCCTTCGTAGGGCGGTGCGTCATAGTAAAACGTGCGGTACAGTAGCTTGTAGAAATTGGTATCTGCACCGAACTCTGGGCTCTTTGGTCTGTCATCTGCCTCAGCTATGGCCCGTGAGCCGAAACCGTGAATGTCGTTCAACCGGCTCAGGTGGTTCCGGACCAACTGCTGGACCGCTTTCGCGACGTCCGCTGGGTCGTTTCGATCAACGTCGCGACGGATGGTCGGCAGCCGCTTCAGAAAATATCCACCGTCAACGAGAATGGCGACTTTGGCCATGAATCGCTCCACTACGTACAGAAGAAGCCCCTCGGGACCGGCGCAGCTTGTGATCGCCATTCCCGTATTCGGGACGGAAGCCGCGCTTACTGCCGAGGGGCGGATTGGGTCAAAAAATAGGGCACCGAACATTCTATGTCAATTGGGGCTAATGGGCTCGAAGAGCCGCATATTTGGCCACGAAATCGAACAAATGGTGGACATCCGATGCTGCTTTCTCCGAGCGTGTCGAGAAGATATGGGGAATTATATACGATAGTGCCATCAGGCCGCCCTCGCACTGATTTCACGGGTCGGTGAGGTCGGCAGCCCGAACGCCTCTCGCCGTGCAGACGCGCCAATCCCGGACGCCTCGTGCTCCGGGGCGCGGCCACGCGCCGCGCACCGGATGTTCCTTGCCGCGTTGATGTCGG
>VXPN01000418.1 GCA_009839535.1 Boseongicola sp. SB0662_bin_57
ACGGCGCCGCCAAGTTCAAGGGCGCCAAGCTCGACATCTCGGACTGGAAGCGGCCTTCGCCTGAAACGGCCCCCTTCCAGGCGAAGGCCGCAGGTCTTTACATGATCTGCACGATCTCGAAGCACAAGGCTGAGGCAAAAGGGTGCTCCGACGCCGTCATGTTCGACCATCGTGGCTACGTGGCGGAAGCGACAGGGGCGAACATCTTCTTCGTCAAGGACGGCCAGGTGCATACGCCGATGCCCGACTGCTTCCTTAACGGCATCACCAGGCAGACGGTCATTGGCATGCTGGAAGAGCGTCAGGTCAAGGTTCACGAACGCCACATCATGCCGAAGGAGCTCGAAGGCTTCGAACAGTGCTGGCTGACCGGCACGGCGGCAGAGGTCACTCCGGTCGGCCAGATCGGCGACTACAGCTTCGAAGTCGGCGCCCTGACGCGCGACATTGCGGAGGGTTACGAAGCGCTTGTGCGGCAGTGACGTCCCCTGCTGCACAGGCGCGCGGTGCCAAAGGCGCCTGAACCGACGCGACGCGACGTCGCGGGGCCGGCGGGTTCGACCTCGTTGCACCGCGAGTCGGTGGCGACCGCGATACCCTGCTGAAATCGTGCCAAGCATCCAGCATGCGTGAAACGTGCGAGGCTCGAGCCCGACCCGTGCATGCGCTCGGTCCGGACGAGTTCCCGGGACCGCTTTCCAGGCTTGCCGGACGTCTCCGTTTCAATGCGGACACATTGTGGAATCGCGCCCATCAAATCGCACGCATCAATGGCGAAGCCCTTCAGGCCCACGGAGCCGAAGCCGCAAGGCGGTTCAGGCTCACCACCCAAGCACCGACCGCGCCCGTGCTCCATGCCAGCGGCTCGAGCCGCACGATCCGGGTCGCAGGCGTCACCGTCAGGATGATCCACACCTCGAATCGCCGCCGGCTGCAATTCGCCGGTGAAGCGACCGGCGTCGCCCTTTCTGCGCTGTGGCACCTCGGGAAGAACAACGTGACACCGGAATCGGTCGCCGCCATCGAAACCGCCCTCCATCCGGCGGCGTTCGAGAAGCTTCGCTCCGCCGACATGCCGGTCTGGATGCAGAAGGCGTTCGCCGACGCCGCTCGGGAATCGGCACGCGGCTGATCACCTCCTCTCCCTAAGCACGCGCGAGCGCGCCGCAAAGCCCCCGTCCTTGTACGTTCAGAATACCGAAGGAAGCAGGCTTGTTCACAGCAGACCCCGCTCTGTTGCCAAGGCGGACAACCTTGCCATGCCGGAGAAACTCGTTGGCTTCGGAACATGAAGCTTGGGCAGATTGCGGTCGGCACCATGCGGAATTCAGGCATGCTTGCCGGAACTTGATTCCGGGTGCAGATGCCGATCTGCGCCACAGGCGCACTATCCTTGCAATCGTGGAATGCAGCGCCACATTTGCAAGGATGATCGATCGCCGACTGCTGCAAACCGTCATTGCACGACTGGACCAGTTTCCGGCCATGCCCTGCCCGGTCTCGACAGCCTGGAAATCGTGCTTGGCCATCCGGTTGCCGGCGACAGCTGGGAAGGGTTCGTGGTCGAGAACATCATGCGTGCGGCCCCGGAACGAACACGCGCGAGCTTCTATCGTACCGCTGCCGGCGCGGAAATCGACCTGGTCCTGGAATTGCCGAGCCGGAGGCTCTGGGCAATCGAGATCAAGCGCGGTCTCAGCCCGAAGCTTGAACGCGGCTTCCATCACGCGCGAGAAGGCTTGAACCCGGAACACAGCTTTGTCGTCCATTCCGGCAACGAACGCTATCGGAAAACGGAAGGCGTCGAGGCGATCGGGCTGAGTGACCTCTGTCGCGAAGTGAGCCTGACGTAGTTCGCCTATCGGTCGACGAACCTGCCCCGGTTCGGGGGCTGGCTTGATCCGCGTGGACCGGACACGGCGCTGACTTTCAGCGCAAGACCTCACCGCCTGCAAGCTGCCGCCCGCGCATTGTTCGTCCTTGTGACCATCATGCCTTGCCGGCGACGCCGTTCTGATCATCCTGCATCGCGGATTCAGACTCATCCCTGTTGCTCGTGCGAATGCCCGAGATCGCAATGGCGGTCGTCAGACTTGTTCCGGGACCTCTCAAGCCGGACCGCGCCTCTGTGGCGCACCTTGACCCGGAACGAATTGAGGTCATTCCGTGTCGACAGGCTCACCGTCCTCATTGCAGATGCCCCCATGCTCCCGTTTCGGAAACGCTTTCAGCGAGGCAATGCGCGATTGCAGAGACGCTTTCAGGAAACTGGCTGTTGCGATGATCCGCATGATTCACCGATGACGCGTGCGGCCCAGCGCGCCGCGTCCGCAACGGCCGGGTCAGCGTCGTCGGCAAGATCCCTCGCGACAGCCAGCAACGAAGCATCTCCCGAATTGCCAATGGCATAGAGAACATTTCGGACAAACCTGTTTCGCCCGCTCCGCTTGATCGGCGAGCCCGCGAACTTCCTGCGAAACGCCCGGTCGTCAAGACGCGCGAGTTCGCTCAGCAGAGGCGCGTCAAGATCGTCCTTCGCGTCGTAGCGCGCTTCGCGCGCCGCGTGCGCAAACTTGTTCCAGGGACAGACTGCCAGGCAGTCGTCGCAGCCATAGATGCGATTGCCGAGCTTGGGACGAAGGGCCTCGTCCACGGGACCGTCGTGCTCGATCGTGAGGTAGGAAATGCAAAGCCGCGCATCCAGTTTGTACGGTGCCGGAAAGGCGTTGGTCGGGCAGATGTCGAGGCAGCGGCGGCAACTTCCGCAATGGTCGGCCTCCGGAGCGTCGGGCGCGATTTCCGCGGTGGTGCAAATCACACCGAGAAAGAACCAGTTTCCGAGGTCACGGCTGAGAAGGTTCGTGTGCTTCCCCTGCCAGCCAAGCCCTGACGCTTGCCCGAGCGCCTTTTCCGGAACCGGAGCGGTATCGACGAAGACCTTGACTTCGCAATCGGCCTCCCCAACCAGCCAGCGGGCCACCCGCTTCAAGCGCCTCTTGACGACATCGTGGTAATCGCGGCCTCGTGCGTACACCGAAATGACGCCTCGCTCACGCCGTTCAAGATCATCAAGGGGATCATGGTCCGGGGTATAGGCGTCGGCCAGCATGATGACCGCGCGCGCCTCCGGCCAGAGTTCGGCCGGATTCCCGCGCCATTCGACCCGCCGCTCCATCCAGTGCATCTGGCCGTGCCGACCCTTGGACAGGAACTCCGCCAAGCGGGCGGGAACGTCGGGCACGGCGTCCGGGCGACACACGCGTGCCGCCGCAAACCCCTCAGCCCGGGCCACCCCGACCAATCGCTGCTTGAGCGTGGCTCGCACGCTCATCTGGCGACGGGCAGCGTGAAGCCGCTCCGGGCGGTCGCCAGACCCGGATCAGAAGTCAAGATCGGCATAGTGAGAAGATGGAGGGAAACCCGGAACGGTGTCTGCCAGCAGACTGCGAAAGGCCGGGCGGGATTTGATCTTTGCGTACCAGTCACGCACCGTCTGGTTCATGCTCCAGTCCACATCCGAAATGTAGTCGAGCGCGGAGAGATGCGCAGCCGCCGCAAAGTCCGCGAGCGTCAGCGCGGGACCCGCAAGCCAATGACGCTCGTCAAGCAGCGAGCCCATGTACGCGAGGTGCGCCTTCATCGCCTTCGCGCCCGACTTGATGCGGGCGCTGTCCGGATGCCCCTGCTGGGCAATCTTCTTGGTGACCCGTTCATGGAGCAGTCTGGATGTCACCTCGGCATGGAACTTGTCATCGAACCAGCCGACAAGGCGACGGGCCTCGTAGCGTGCAGCGGGGTCCGCCGGCAACAACGGCGGCTCGGGACCACGATCCTCCAGGTATTCACAGATCGCGGCGCTCTCGGCCAAAAGCAGCCCATCAATCCTGAGAACCGGAACCTTGCCTGCCGGATTCCGGCGCAGGAACTCCGCGCTGCGCTCCCAATAGCGCTCTTCGACCAGTTCGACTTCGAGTCGCTTCTCGGCGAGCGACAGGCGCACCTTGCGGCAAAACGGGGAAAGGGGAACGTGATACAGTCTGATCATTGGCGATACGGGTCTCCATGTGCGGAACCTCAATGCCGTGCACCGCATGGAGATTCAAGAAGGGCGGGCAGAGCAGGATCCCGACCGGAACTCAAGGCCGGGAAGCCTGGGAATCCGGCATCGCTGGAAGCGGGACGATCGCCTGTCGAGCCGAAGCGCAACGTGCCGTTCATTGATGCGCTTCTCGATGACGTCCTGGACCTGCCGGGGAGTTCCTCCTGGGCAGGACTCGGTCTCAGGCGACAGGAGCCGCCGGAGACCCGGGCATTCAATGGGGGCTTATATGCTTAACAAATCCACCCGTCCGGCCACCTCCTCCGTCCCTGCACCCTGCATCGAACGTGGAGTCCACATGAACGATGCCAGCGAGAACGGGGACCGCGTGCGCTTGCGTCCGCGCTTCCCGCCCATCCGTTCGAGTTCGCGCACAAAAGAATGAAACGGGAACTTTTCACTTGACAGGCAATCAATCGCTTGGGGCGGTCCCAATGGAGCGACTTGCACCGAACGCGCCGCCAAGTCCGCCCTTGACGAACACGCCGGCAGCGTCCTCGCCGCCCGGCCCGTAGAACGACCCTTGGATCCCGTGTGTCACGAAACGGCCGTCACTCCTGACCGGCACGTTCTCCCACGAGATGTCGGGCCAGGATCGACCCTCAACCGTGTCGACCATGTTGATGAGGTGGACCGAGAGGCTGTTGACGTCCGTGAAGTCGCTGATGTTGAGATAGGACTTGCCGACGACGGCGCGTCCGTACCGGTCGCTGCTCTTGTCGTGAACGACACCGACCATCGCTCCAAGCCACGACGCGCGTCCTGACGTTGGCCGAGAGGTACCGAGGTCGCCCATCGCGTACGCTTCGGTCAGCAACGTTTCAGGCCGTCCCCCGGCCCGGTCAACGCCCCCTGCCTCGTTGGTCACGAAGAAGAAGCTGTGGTCCATCCAGCCGCCGAAATAGGTGGTTTCGTCCTTCTTCCCGTTGGCGTCGGCAAGATCGTGATGCCTGGCAATCGGGATGAACAGGATGGCTCCAGCGTCTTCGGTCAGGCGGATGTCGTCATCGAGTGTCGGCAGCCTGGTGACGTATCCGTGGCTGTCACCTGGCGCAAGGCGGCGGGACGTCGTGTACGTCGCCTTCACGCCGTCCACCGTAATGGGGTTGTCGAAAGTAAAGTCCCCGTACGCCTGAAGCACTGTCCAAGGCGTGCCGTCCGCCGTTATCTGTGCTAGCAGGTCCTCGAACGACTGTCGGCGATGCCACCAGTTCGGCATGTTCTGGATGTTCTGCAGGTTTTGGAGCGAGGGGTGCCCTGTGTGCTGCGATGGCGGGGGAGTCGGCGCAGGGCTTGATGGCTGCGTCTGTGGTTGCGGGGCGGGATCGGGATCGGGTTCGGGCTGCGGTTGCTGCACCGGCGTCGCCGGCTCTGGCCCGGACGGCGCAGGCGTCTCCGCTTGGGGCGGCGGCTCCAGGGGCGGCGGCAGCGCGGGGGACGACCCGCCGCCCCCCTTGCAGCCGGACAGGACCATCGCGCCGGCGAGGACGGCGACGGACATGCGCGCAAGCGCCGTGCGCCGCAGGGCGGCGGGAAGGAGGAAGTCGCGGAACGCGGCCCCGTCGCCCCGCGGGCGGACGGAGCCGGAGCGGCCCGGCTCAGGCGCGCGTGTCCGGCATCCGGAAGGCGAACGGCAGAAGAGCGAGGGCAGCGCCGCCGTTGCCCGGCGGAGCGACCGTCCTAGCGAAGATGCAAGTTGGGCGCTCGGCGCTCGGCGCTCGGCGCTCGGCGCTCGGCGCTCGGCGCTCGGCGCTTATTCTACACAGGCCGGGACGGGCGGCAAGCGCGGACCCGCGCACGCTT
>VXPN01000157.1 GCA_009839535.1 Boseongicola sp. SB0662_bin_57
ATGCCGCTGCCGGGGCCGCGGAAGCCGCCGGCGCCAAGGTTCATCGCCAGCCCTTTGATGTCGGGACCGTGGGACGCATCGCCATCATCGAGGATCCGACCGGCGCCATGATGGGCCTCATGACGCCGTCCCGGGATTGAGCTGAGGCGCCAGGGACTCCAGATCCGGACATGCGCGGCGACCGGACCGCCACCTTCAAGGCAGCGTCCGTGGCGCCGCAGGATCCGGCTACAGCAGGACCCGGTGTTCGGCTTGGCCGATGCCTGCGTCAGCCTCGGCAAAGGTCATGCCGTGCCTGTCGGAGCGTGTCCAGGACGCCTCGCTCAGGTCTTCCCGTGCCGTCGTGCAGTACAGCGTCGACAGTCCGGGTCCGCCGAAGGCCGGACAGGACGTGTGTGCCGCATCGAACTCCACTGCCTTCAGGAAGTCCCCGTTGCGTCCGTAGCATGCGACCCGCCAAGCACCCCACTGCGCATTCCAGAGATTGCCTGCGGCATCAACGACCGACCCGTCCGGGTGCAGCCCGTCGGCGGCCAGGTCCAGAAACACTGCCGGGTCACCCTCCGGCCAGCCGTGATCGGCGTCGAGATCCTGCCGCATGATCCTGCCTGTTGGCGTATCGGCGAAGAACGCGCCTTCGAGGCTTGGCCGAAAGCAGATGGAGTTCGGAATCGTGATGCCGGGATAGAGCTGGCGCAATTCGCCGCGATAGTAGCGGTAGATCGCTCCCGCACCGCGGCCTTTGCGTTTCCCCATCGTTCCGATCCAGAACCCTCCCCAAGGGTCGGCGCGTCCGTCGTTCGACCGCGTTTCCGGATCACCGGCCTCCAGCCCCTCGACATCTTCCTGGCGCTCGCGTTCGACATCGAACAGGAACAGCCGCGTTTCCGAGGCGATCAGCAGCTCGGTGTCGCTCACCCATCCGGCGGCAGATACAAGCTCGTCGAACTGCACGCCGCGTGATCGCCCGTCTTCCCGCGTGTGGAGACGTGCTCCAAGAATGTCGAACCAGTAGAGTTGCTGGCGTCCGGGATGCCAGAGCGGACCTTCCCCCAGTTCGCAGGCCGTCTCGTCGTATATTTCGCTCATTGGTTGCATGCCTCCCAGGCAACCACTGCCGCCCTTGCCCTGGCCGCAATCTCGTCCATGTCCAGTCCCGGAGCGTACAAGGAGCTTCCGAGCCCGAAGCCGCTTGCGCCTGCGCGAACCCAGTCGCCGAAATTCTCCCCGCTCACGCCGCCAACCATGTAGACCTGGGTCTTGGCGGGCAGCACCGCGCGAAGCGCCTCCAGCCCTTCCGTGCCCATCAGGAATGCCGGGAAGACCTTCAGCCCGTCGGCGCCGGCCGCCAGGGCAGCGAAGCACTCCGTTGGTGTCAATACGCCTGGGAAGCTCTGCATCCCGAGCGACTTCGTGGCCGCCACCACTGCCGGATCGCAATTGGGTGAAACCACCAGCGCCCCGCCGGCGGCCTTTACGTTCTGGACTTGAGCCTTGGTCAGGACCGTGCCGGCGCCAATCAGTGCCTTGTCGCCAACGGCATTCGCCATTCGCTCGATCGACCGGAACGGCGACGGCGAGTTCAGCGGCACCTCGATCCGGTCAATTCCGGCCTCGATCAGGGCTTCGGCAACCGGCACCGCCTTGTCCGGATCGATTCCGCGCAGGATGGCAATGAGGGGCCGGCTCATGATGGTTCCTGCATTCGGGCGTGGGCGGCGGCAAGACCCGCCAGCGTTGCCTGCGTGGCGTCGGCGGTTTCGGACGCAGCGCCGAGAGAGGCAAGTGCCCTTGCATAATGCGAGACCTGCCTGGTTTCGCCAACCAGCACGACTCGCTGCCCCAGCCAGTAGGCGCGTGCAGCCGCGAGCTCGGCGCCAATCAGCAGGCCGGACAGCCGTGCCGTTGCCGTGCCCGTCCCAAGATCGGAGAGCAGGGTCTCTGCACGCAATGCAAACAGTCGCGCGGCAATTGCCTCCGGCCTGCCCATGGCGTCGTCGACGGCCTCCGCGAACGCGGTGTCATCCCAGCCCCCTCCCACCGAGTGGCGAAGGACGGAGCCGGTGGAAAGCAGCGCGAAGAGCTCGCCCGTCATGAAGGTGCGAAAGCTCACCACCTCTCCGGCCGACACATGCACCCATTTCGTGTGCGTTCCCGGCAGGCAAACGATGCCGTCGAATCCGGGATCCCCTGCAAGATATCCGGCAATCTGCGTCTCCTCGCCCCGCATCACGTCGGCAGGCTTGTCCTGCGCAAGTCCGGGCAGGATGGTCACGTCAAGCCGCGGGTCCGCCGCGTCGGGCCGAACTGCACCTGTTTCCGTCGGCGCACAGGGCACGGTCGCATAGGGAGCCTCCCGCCAGCCCTGCCTCGCACCGACCATGCCGGACGCAACGACCCGCATCGGTCCCATGCCAAGCCAGGGTTCGATGACTTCCAGCAGCGCGGCTTCGAAGGCGTCGGGCGCCAGCACTCCCATGCCCTTGCCCGAGGCCGCCTCGGCGACGGCTGTTCCGTCCCGGATCGCCCAGGCCCGCAGGTTCGACGTGCCCCAGTCGACGGCTATCCAGTCCACATGCATGCGCTCGCTTTCCGTGTGGGGAGATGGCTTGAATCGCTGGCGGGAATCAAGCGCGACTCGGGTTCGGGGTCAAGTCAGTCGCTCCGTGCGGGCAGCCTCGCCTGGACTTTCCTGGTCAGGCTGGCACGGACCAGATCGTACGAGGTCAGGAGGCGGTGCCGGAGCTCGTCATCGGCGACATCTTCCTGCAGGAGAATCCAGCTCTTGTGAAAATAAGGCGCTCGGACGCCAATGCCCGCTTCAATGAGCATGCCAGCCGTTTCCGTGTCCCGCGTCTTCACGGTCACGCCGGGCCTGGATGCACCCGAGCACGCGAATATCTTTTCCCCGACTTTCCAGACTTCGTGCCCCATTCCCCAAGGGTCCGAGACCTCGGCACCCGGCAGTGGCGCACAGATTGATTCGATTCGCTTCCTGAACCTCGACGAACGTCTGGTCATGCGCGCACCATAGCGCCTGCAGCGGCATTCGTGTAGACCCGGTCCGATGACCACGGACGTGATCGCAGAAGACCCTCGCTGGCGTGGAACGGGTGTCGAGGCGCTTGCATCGCGCGCCGTCAAGGCGGCGCTGGAACACGTTGACCTCGATCCCGGCGACTGGAACGTGACCATCCTTGCCTGCGATGCTGCGCGGATTGCAGCGCTGAATGCCCGATTCCGCGGCACGCCGATGCCAACCAACGTGCTGTCGTGGCCATCCGCCGAACGCGCTGCGGCCGAGAGGGGTGAGCGCCCGGCCCCGCCCGCAGGCGACTCCGAACTCGGCGACATCGCGATTTCGTTCGAGACCTGCCTTGCGGAGGCCAGGGAAGGCGGCGTTCCGCTTGAGGCCCACGTCCTCCACCTGGTCGTTCATGCGACACTGCATCTTCTTGGCTACGGTCACGACGACGATTCCGATGCCGACTTGATGGAGGCAACGGAAACGGCGATACTTCAGTCGCTCGGGGCTTCGGATGCGCATTCGCGGAAGGAGACCGGTGACCGACCGTGATGGAAAGGACTCATGGGAGATAAAGGCGAGGCGTCTTCTAGCGCGGCGCATGGCGCGCAGGAGGAAGACGGCAGTAGACGGTGGTCCGTGCCGCGATGGCTGCGGGCCCTGGCAGGCAGTTCGGACCGGATCCGCGAGGGCGAACCACCGGCCGTGGTTCCCGCAGGAAACGGCACGACAGGCGGCATTGCCAACCTGACGCGGCTCCGGGTCGAGGATGTCATGATCCCGAAGGTCGAAATCGTCGCGGTCCCGGAGAACATCAAGAAAAGGAAGCTGGTGAAGGTCTTCCACGACAGCGGCCTGACCCGTCTGCCTGTGTTCAAGGACACGCTCGACGAGCCTCTGGGCATGGTGCACCTCAAGGACTTTGCGCTGAAGCACGGTTTCAACGGATCGGAAGACCGGTTCGCCCTCGACAAGATGCTGCGACCGGTCCTCTATGCGCCACACTCGATGCCGATCGGCGTGCTGCTGCAGAAGATGCAGACCGATCGGGTGCACATGGCACTGGTCATCGATGAATATGGCGGCGTTGACGGGCTGGTCACGATCGAGGACCTGATCGAGCAGGTGCTTGGCGAAATCGAGGACGAACACGACGTCGGGGAGGGCGATCTCTGGATCAAGGAGGCATCAGGCAGCTTTCTCGCCTACGCGAAGGCTCCGGTCGATGAATTCGAGCAGGAAGCCGGTCGCAGGCTGCGGACCGGCGAGGGCGACGAGGAGGTCGACACACTGGGCGGTCTTGTCTTCATGCTGGCAGGCCGCGTGCCCGCCCGTGGCGAGGTCGTGAAGCATCCCGACGGAACGGATTTCGAAGTGATCGACGCCGACCCAAGGCACATCAAGCGATTGCGCATCCGGCTGGACCTGCCGAAGGCAGCGGAGTGATGCCAGCGCGGCTCCGGTTCGGGAAGGGAATCCCGGCCTTGCGATTCCCGACCTTCGGGCCTTGCCGGGGTGCGGGGCTTCACTGGAGATTCTCGGTGGCCTCGCTTGCCGGTGCCGTGGCCGCGACCGGCCACGCGCCGTTCAACTTGTGGCCGCTCGCGCTTCTGGGGTTGACGGGTCTTGCCTGGATCGTGGCTTCCGCTGGCGGCGGCAGGAACAAGGCGGTCGCCGCCTGGCTTGGCGGTGTCGGATATTTCGCCGTTTCATTGTACTGGATCATTGAGCCCTTTTACGTCGACAGCGATCGCCACGGCTGGATGGCGCCCTTCGCGATCGTTCTTGTGGCGACGGGTTTCGCCCTCTTCTGGGCTTTGGCCGGATGGCTCTCCGGGCGGACGGGAGGCGGAGCGATTGCCTGGGCGCTGTCGCTGTCGCTTGCCGAGGTTCTTCGGGGGAACGTGCTGACCGGATTCCCTTGGGTGCTTCCTGGCTACATCTGGACCGAAACCCCGGCGATCATGGGCGCGAGCGTTGTCGGGCCGTACGGCCTGACGACGTTCACGCTGATCCTTGCAGCCCTGCCTGTCGCGACGCCACGCAAGGTGACTGCGACGCTGGTCGCGCTGCTTGGCATCGCGGCCCTCATTGCATGGGGAAAGGCAGCGCAGGTGCCGTCGGAATCCCATGTGGGCACGATCCGCGTCGTCCAGCCCAACGCGCCTCAGCACGAAAAGTGGGATCCTGCAAAGGCGAATGTCTTCCTGCGCCGCCAGTTGCTGTCCACGTCAGCGCCCGGCAACGACGTTGCGCTCGTCATCTGGCCCGAGTCCGCGCTGCCGTACCGGCTTGACCAGGCAGGAACGATCCTCAAGCGCATGGCCAATGCCTCGGGAGGGACGCCGGTCGTCTTTGGCGTGGACCGGGTTGACGGACGGCGCCGCTTCAATTCGATGGTGCAGATCGACGCCGGCGGCGACGTCACGGACGTCTACGACAAGGTCCATCTCGTGCCTTTCGGCGAGTACGTGCCCTTCGGCGGATTGGCCAAACGCGTCGGGATCAGGGGTTTCGCGGCCCGTGACGGCTTTGGCTACAGCGCGGGCCGCGATGTGGCGCTTGTCGACACGCCGCTTGGGCGGGCATTGCCGATGATCTGCTACGAGACGATCTTTCCGAGGCATGTCCGGCGCGCCGGAGAGCGTGCGGACTATCTTCTGCAGATTACCAATGATGCATGGTTCGGCACGTTCTCCGGGCCGTTTCAGCATCTCCAGCAGGCGCGGTTCCGAGCCGTCGAGCAGGGCCTGCCTTTGGTCCGCTCCGCGAATACCGGCGTTTCCGCGGTCATCGGACCGGACGGGAGGGTCCTGGATTCGCTCCCGCTCGGCGAATCGGGCTTCATCGACGTGCCGCTGCCGGC
>VXPN01000183.1 GCA_009839535.1 Boseongicola sp. SB0662_bin_57
TCGATCTCTTCGCCGGCCCGACCGAAACCATGGTCATCGCCGACGAAACGGTGGATGCCGAACTCTGCGCCACCGATCTGCTCGGCCAGGCCGAGCACGGCTACAACTCGCCGGCCTGCCTCGTCACGAACTCTCGAAGGCTCGCGACCGAAACCATGGCCGAAGTCGAACGCCTGCTCCGGATCCTGCCGACGTCCGAGACCGCCAGCGCCTCCTGGCAAGACTACGGCGACGTCATTCTTTGCGATTCTCATGACGAGATGCTCGCGGTCGCCAACGACCTGGCCTACGAGCACGTCCAGGTCATGACGGATCGCGACGACTGGTTCCTTGAAAACATGCATTCCTATGGCGCCCTCTTCCTCGGCCCGCGCACCAATGTCGCCAATGGCGACAAGGTCATCGGCACCAACCACACGCTGCCGACGAAGAGGGCGGGTCGCTACACCGGGGGCCTCTGGGTGGGCAAGTTCCTCAAGACCCATTCCTACCAGAAGGTCACGACCGACGAGGCCGCCACGATGATCGGCGAAATTGGCTCGCGGCTCTGCATGCTCGAGGGTTTCGTCGGACATGCCGAGCAGTGCAACATTCGCGTCCGCCGCCATGGCCGGCGCAACGTGCCTTATGGCGCGGCTGCCGAGTAGTGGCTGCGCCCTCCGACATCAGGGCCGGCATCGCCGGCTACCGGGCGGCCAGCGCGACATTCGCGCCGGGCGCGGTCAAGGCTGCGCTTGCAACGACCTTCGACGACGAGGCCTTGCTGCGTCTCTGTCACCCGTTTGGCGACCAGGTCGGGCCGGATGCCTTCTACGCCACCTGCCTCGGACCGCTGCACCATGCCATGCCCGATCTTGAGCGTCGCGACATGATCCTGGTTGCCGGCACCACTCCGGAAGGCCAGGACTGGATCGGCGCAATGGGCAACTACATGGGCACGTTCACGAGTTCCTTCCTGGGCATTCCGCCGACCGGCCATCTCGCCCATATGCGCTACCACGAGTATTTCCGACTTGAGGGCGGACGCGTCACCGAAATGCAGATGATCTGGGACATCCCGGAACTCATGATGCAGGCCGGCGCCTGGCCAATGGCGCCGCAGCTCGGAAAGTTTCTCTGCACGCCCGCGCCGATGCCGGGAGGCGGCCTGACCGCCACGGGTCCCGGCGATGCGGCGCTCAAGATCGTCACGGACATGCTCGCCGACCTCTGCCGCCATCCGGCAGAAGGCGGCCCGGACGTCATGAATCTCGCAACGCATTGGCATCCATGCGTCAACTGGTACGGACCGGCCGGGATCGGCACGACGCGCGGCCTGGCCGGATTCCGGCATTGGCACCAGATCCCGTTCCTTCGCGCCATGCCCGACCGGAAGCTCGACGCCATGGGCGACCTGATGTCCCATTGGCTGGCCGAGGGCGACTTCGTCTGCGAGACCGGCTGGCCCAACATGCGGGTCACGATCACGGGCGACGGATGGATGGGCATTGCGCCCGCAGGCCAGAACGTGTTTCTCCGTTCCCTGGATTTCTGGCGCGTCGAAGATGGCCTCATCCGCGAAAACTGGGTTCTCGTCGACCTCCTTCACCTCTACGACCAGATCGGCGTCAAGGTCCTCGACCGAATGGCGGAGTTCAACAAGGCGCGCAACACGGGACCGATCGCGCTGGGCGACGGATTGGCTGAATGAAAGGCAAGGTGACATCTTCGGAAGTGGCCGCACGCGCCGGCGTCAGCCAGTCTGCCGTCAGCAGGGTGTTCACGCCGGGCGCATCCGCATCCGCGGAAACGGCCAGGAAGGTGCGGCGTGCGGCGCGGGAGCTCGGCTACCGGCCGAATTCGCTCGCACGCGCGATGGTGTCCGGAAAGAGCCGCATCATCGGGCTCGTGGTCGCCTACCTGGAAAACCAGTTCTACCCTGTGGCCCTGGAACTGCTCTCGAACGCGTTGCAGGCCCGCGGCTACCACCTGCTCGTCTTCACGGCCCCGAATTCGGCCGAGAGCGTTGACGGCGTCATCCAGGATCTCATGGCCTACCAGGCGGACGGGATCATCGCGGCGTCGGTGTCCATGAGCTCGGACCTTGCGGGGCGGGCGCGTCAAGCCGGGATTCCGGTGGTCCTCTTCAACCGCGCCCAGGAAGGCGAGGGACTCGTGAACGTCACTTCGGCCAATGTCGACGGCGGCCGGAAGATCACGGAGTTCCTGATCCGGGGTCGGCACGAGCGAATCGCGCACATCGCTGGGTGGCAAGGCAGCTCGACCGGCCGGGATCGCCGCGAGGGATTCCTGAGGGCGATGAAAGCGGCAGGGCTGGAGCCGTTCGCGCTCGTCGATGGCATGTACAAGCGTCCGGTGGCAATGGCGTGCGCGCGCCAGCTCGTCGCAGGCCACGCACGGCCGGACGCGATCTTTGTCGGCAATGACCACATGGCGTTCGGCGTGCTTGACGCGCTTCGTCATGCCGGCCTCGAGCCGGGCAAGGACATCTCCGTGGTGGGCTACGACGACGTGCCGCTTGCAGCCTGGGGCGCCTATGCCCTGACCACCTTTCGCCAACCCGTCAATCGCATGGTCGAGGCAACCGTGAACATCCTCATCGACCAGATCGAAACCGACACGGCCGAGCCGGAATCCGTTGAATTCGAGGGCGAGCTCGTCCTCAGGAAGTCGGCCCGAATTCCAGAGGGACTTTCCAATGAAGGGCTTTGACCCCCGTTTCGCCGACTTCCCGGACTACATCATCGGAATCACCAGGGAGATCTGGGAAGATCGTGGCATTGCCACGCTGCACGAGTACTACGCGGAAGACATCGTCGTTCGCAGCCCGGCATCCGTTGTCATCGGAAACAGGGGCGTGATCGCGGCCACGATGGCGACGCTGGCCGAATTCCCGGACCGGCAGCTGCTCGGGGAAGACGTCATATGGTCCGGGACGCCTGAGGAGGGCATGCTCAGTTCGCACCGCATCCTCTCCACCGCAACGCATGCGGGCGACGGGGTCTACGGCCCGGCCACCGGCACCCGGCTCACCTACCGGATCATCGGCGACTGCCACGCCATCAACAACCAGATCGACGACGAATGGCTGATCCGTGACCAGACGGCGATCGTCAGGCAGCTGGGATGGGAACCCAGGGACTACGCACGGGACCTGATCGCCCGCGAGGGCGGGCCGGATAGCTGCGTCCCGCCGCTTTCCCCGGCGACCGACGTGGAAGGCCCGTACTCCGGCCACGGCAACGACAACGAGTGGGGCGGGCGCCTCGGGGACATCCTGACCCGCATGATGAATGCCGACATGACCGCGATACCCCGGGAATACGATCGTGCCGTGCAACTGGAACATCCGGGCCTCGTGACCGGTCACGGGCATGGCGACGCCGACCGATTCTGGATGGGCCTGCGCGCGGCCTTCCCGTCAGCCGAATTCCGCATCCATCACCAGATCGGTCGCGACGATCCGATGATGCCCCCAAGGGCCGCCGTTCGCTGGAGCCTGACCGGAAAGCATGACGGCTGGGGCGCCTATGGAACCCCGACGGACGCCGACGTGCACGTGATGGGCATTACCCACGCCGAATTCGGAACGCCGGGCAAGACTCCGCCCCGCCTCCGAAGGGAATGGACCTTGCTCGATGAAACCGCGATCTGGAAACAGATCCTGCTAAGCACAGGGTGAAACATGCAAAGCACGTCAGCAACGATCAACGTCACTCGCGAGTTTCCGCATCCCGCGGAATCGGTCTTTGCCCACTGGATCAGTCCCGAGACACGCCTGCGATGGGAAGCCGGCCCTGACACCGGCATGACCTATGACGCCTTCGACACCCGCGAGGGAGGCGTCGAAACGGTTCGGATAGTGCAGGACGGCAAGGAAGTCGGCCACATGTTCCAGAGCACGCATCGTCTGGTCGAGGGCCAATTGATGGCCTACAGCCTGACAGGGATTTTCGGGGGCGTCCTGACGACGCTCATGCAGATCGTGGTCGAGTTCCGACCGACCGACGAAGGGTGCAGGCTCGAGGCGACCGCGCAGGTCATCGACCTGACGGGGGGCGACGTCCAGACGCAGCACGAGGCCGGCTGGACCTGGATTCTCAACCGGTTCGAGGCCGACATCGCGGAACACGGGCTGGTCACGGGATGAGGGCGTTGCAGTCATGCCCGGCGCTGCCGCATGCCAGCCTCGGCTCGATTCCAGGGACGGCGCCGGCCTTCGGCGATCCTGTTCCTGCACGAATTCCGGGCGGGGAGCGCGCGACGAGCCTTGAAGGCACGCGCCTTGGCGGGATTCCCTTTCATCACCCAAGCGCGCAGGCACGTTCCGGACGCCATCGCAGGGATCCGGCAGGCGGCCTGTGCCCAACATTGCGCAAGGAAAGATGCCCATGACCGACCTTACCGACCGGATCGTCCGCTACGGCGAGCTCAAGCCGTGCAAGACCGCTTTCATCGACGCCCATACTCCGGGGTCCGACCAGAAGGAGAATTTCACGATCATCGGCGGCGGCGTCTCGGAGAGCCCTGACCAGCACGTCCACATCAATCTCCCCCATGGATTCAACATCGGCGCGGCGGGCCAGCCGCCAAAGTGCCGGAACTCGCTTCACGTGCACCGCACCGCCGAAGTCTTCTTCGTCCTCTCCGGCCGCTGGAGGTTCTTCTGGGGCCGCTGGGGCACGGCCGGCGAGGTCGTTCTGGACGAAGGTGACATATTCGACATCCCCACCGGCATCTTCCGGGGCTTTGAGAACGTCGGCACCGAATACGGAATGATCATGGCGATTCTCGGAGGCGACGACGCAGGCGGCGGCGTCGTCTGGGCGCCGCAGGTGGTCGAGGACGCCGCCGACCACGGGCTGGTGCTTGCCGAGACCGGCAAGCTCTATGACACGAAGAAGGGCGAACGCCTGCCGGAAGGCGTCGGGCCGATGCCCAAGCTCTCCGAGGAGGAGGCCAACAGCCATCCAGAGCCAACGACCCGGGAAGTCGTTGGCGGATATGTCCGCCGCTACCGGGACATGGTCGCGCTCGCGGACAGGGCGCCCTGCAAGGTCATCGGCGAATCGGCCATCATCCGCGACAGGCCCGGGTTCGAGGTCGACCTGGTCACGCGGGCCTCCGCAAGCGACGCCATGCACAGCCACGAGCACCCGTCAGTGCTGATGCCGGTCAAGGGCCATTGGCGCGTTGCATGGAAGGGCGGCGAAACCGTCCTGGCGCCGGGCGACACCATGAGCGTTCCGGAAGGGCTTGACCACGCCGCGGTGCCGTCCATGTCCGGCGAGGCCGCGCTCTATCACGTCGTCGGGACGGACGATCCCGCAGGTGCCACATGGACCGGCTGAGCCAGGACGGCGCCCCGCACCCGCGACATGTCCCGCCTGCGCACGGTCTTGGCGGGGCCGGCCGGCCCTGCGGCGGGCCGGATGCCGGGGTGCCTGGCAGCCCGAACGCCGGATTCCCGCGACATTCGGAAGTTCAGAAGCAATGACGAAGGCGAGGCGAACATGACCAGGATCCTGACCACGCATGTGGGCTCCCTGCCCCGAACCCAGAAGGTCGTCGATTTCATCTTTGCGCGCGAGCGGAACGAATCGTTCTCGCAAGACGATTTCGATGCGGCCATGGCCGAGGCTGTCATGGAAACCGTGAAGAGGCAGGTTGATGCCGGCGTCGACATCGTCTCCGACGGAGAGACCTCGAAGATCAGCTACGCGACCTATGTCAAGGACCGCTATACCGGGTTCGACGGCGACAGCCCGCGGAACGCGCCCGACGACCTGAAGCGGTTCCCCGGCTTTCTGAAGCGCCTGGCGGACGACGGCGGCACGCCGCAATACGCAAGGCCCCTCTGCGTGGGAGAGG
>VXPN01000165.1 GCA_009839535.1 Boseongicola sp. SB0662_bin_57
GCACCTTCCAGGAGGAGCCCGTCCGGGTGGTCCTGAGCTTCGACAAGAACGCGGCTCCCGACGCATCGCTCTTTCTCTTTCATCCGTGCCAGACCTCAGAGATGCACAAAGACGGGACAGTCACGGTATGTTTCAAGGCCGGAGGTCTCGACGAGATTTGCTGGCACCTGATCACCTGGGGCGAGACGGTCACGGTGGAGGAGCCGCTTCGGTTGCGCCGGCGTCTGGCCAAGATGTGCGCGACGCTCGCGGAACATCACCGCCCTCATGAACTCCTATAATCGAGTTGCGCCGTTGCTGCGGCTGCCGACGGCGCGAAGCAGGCGCTCCCTGACATCGCGCTCGGCAACGGCCCCATCTGCCCGTCGTCGTCAGCCCTGGGCCAATTGTCTCCGCCGCTTTTCCCAAGCGTGACATGAAGTTGGCCTTGAATCCGTACACCCCCGCCACCCGCCTGTGTGGTTCCGGCGAATTGGTTGCGGAGGCACGGGCATGGATCTTCCGGAAGCATCGGCCGACATCGTCGCGGAAGCCGACGAGGCACGCTTCCGCGCGCTGATGCAGGCGCATCACTACATCGGCACGCTCCGGCCCGTCGGCGAGACCGTGCGCCACTTCGCCCGTCACCGCGACCGGTGGCTTGCCCTTGCGGTGTTCCTGGCCACGAGGTCCTGCTTCCGGAGACCTTCGAGGATCCGGCCCGCTTCCGCACGACCGTCTACCGCGCCGCGAACTGGACCGGGGACGGACTCACGCGGGGCTTCGCCTGCCGCGGACAGGACTACGTCGCCAACGAGCGTCCGAAGCGTGTGTTCCTGCTGTCGCTGTCCCGCACGACGCGGTCCCGGCTCCGCGCCTTCCGTCTCGATTCCCGACTGCAGCATGGAGTGCTCAGGATGACATTGAGCGTCGACCACATGGAGGTCCTGCCCGACTTCTTCAGGGACATCGACGACCCCCGCCGGAAGGAGGGGCGGCGGCACACTCTGCCCTCGGTGCTGGCCCTGGCGACGGCGCCGGTGCTCTGCGGCATGCGCGGCTACAAGGCGATCAAGGAATGGGTCGACGACTTCAAGCCCTCCGAGTTGAGGCGCTTCCGCAATGAGCGTCACGGGTGGCCGCGCGAGTGGGCGACCCGTGACGTCCCGGTCCGGGTCGACCCGGCGCAGCTCGACGTCGCGCTTCGGACCTGGCAGGCGGTCCATGGCGGCGGCGGCGACACCGCGTTCGCGATCAAACGGCAAGATCATGCGCGGGCTGAGCCGGGGTATGCGGCGCGTGCTCGACTTCCTGAAGATGACTGACAACGCCCGTCCGCAGCCCGGACCTGACCTCGCCCAAGAGTCGACGAGGCCGCGCCTGCGGCACGAAAACGCGGCACGCGCAGGCTTAGCCAAAAAACGCGCATCGCTGGCGCGGCGACAGCCGTGGCCGCCCGGTGCAAGATGACGGCAACCGGCGATCGAACAACCCCTCACAGGTCTCGAATGCGGGAAATCCGCAACCAGAACGGATGGAACCGGATGCTTAGGTGCCTGCGCCCGGACGGGTCCCGGTGTCAGCAGGGTCTAGAACCAATTCAACCTGTTCGTTGACAACGAAACCGTTGACAACAGGCGTGATGAGTCGTATCGTTCAACAATTTCGTTGAATGGGGCCCTTCATGAGATCTTCTACCGGCCGTTGGGTGAGCGGCGCAGACTTCTTCGACCGCGAAGCCGAGCTGGACGTGCTTGAATCACGGGTGCGCGGGCGCAACCATGTCCTGTTGACCGGGCAACGGCGCATGGGCAAGACAAGCATCCTACGCGAGCTCGGGCGCAGGCTAGAGGGCGATGGTTGGGTGTTCCTGTTCGTCGATGTCGAGGGAGCAGACGGCCCGGAGGACGCGATTGCGGACATCGCGCAGGCGACGCACCCTTACCGTCCCATCTCCTCGCGTTTCGCCACAGGCATGAGGCGCTGGCTCTCTGACAAGGTAGAAGAGGTCGGTGCGAGCCAGTTCAGGCTCAAGGTCAGGGCAGGCCTGAACGCCGGCAGCTGGCGCCGGTACGGGAAGCGCCTGCTGAGCGACTGCGCGAAGCAGGAAAGGCCGGTCCTGCTGGTCATCGACGAGGTACCGATCTTCCTGAAGCGCATGCTGGAACGCGACGGAAGCGCCACTCGGGTGGACGAGTTCCTGAGCTGGCTGCGCGCCACCATCCTGGCGCTCGGCGAGAACTCCCCGGTCCTGATCCTGTCCGGCAGCATCGGGTTGGACCCTCTCGTGCGCCGGCTACGCATTCCCGACCGCATCAACCATCTGGACCCGTTCCGCCTGGGCCCTTGGGACCGCGAAACCAGCGTCGCCTGCTTCGAGCGTCTCGCGGAGAGCCATGAACTGCGCGTCGAGGTCGGCGTGGCGGGCGCGGTGCACGACGCGCTCGGCCTGGGCATCCCGCAACATGTCCAGTCGTTCTTCGCGCGTCTCAGGGAGCATGCCACGATGCAGGGACGGCACCGAGTGACGGTCGCGGATGTCGCCGAGGTCTATCGCAACGGACTTCTGGGCCCTTCCGGGCAAAGTGACCTCGTGCACTACGAGACGCGGCTCAGGGAAGCCTTCGACGACGCAGGACATTCCCTCGCCATGGAGATCGTCGCGGAGGCCGCCGTCGAGGGAGTGTTCACGCCAGTGGCCGAGCGGAGTCTGGCGGCGCTTTACGGAGGGCTGATGGAGGATGTGGCAGTCCGCATTGCGGACGTTCTGGAGGTTCTTGTCCACGACGGCTACCTGGAGGCCGGGGAGGACGGATTCCGCTTTCAGTCCCGCTTGCTGAAGGACTGGTGGACGGCGCGCTTCCGGGACCATCACGTCGCGCTGGAAGAGCGCCTTGAATCCTCCGGTGCGGACGGAAACGCGAGATGACCGACAAGCAAGATGCCAAGGCGAACGGGGCGCGCCCGATACGCAAGTTCAATCCGGGACTTCTCCAGTCCGACGAGGAAGTGATCGCGCAGTTCGCGGTCAGGCAGAACGAGTTCGGAACCGTCAGCGAAGTGCTGCGGACCAACATCGATGCCCCGTCGTGCCAGCACGTCCTGGTCGTTGCGCCAAGAGGCCGGGGAAAGACCATGCTGCTCGCCCGCGTGGCAGCGGAGCTGCGAGGAAACCGGGAGTTCGCCAGGCACCTGCTGCCCGTCCGGTTCATGGAGGAGAGCCAGGAGATCTACGATCTCGCCGGCTTCTGGCTGGAGACGCTCTTTCAACTGGCCAGGGAGATCGAGACGGATCACCCCGGGTTTGCTCATGAGCTGTCGAGAACTCATGGCGCCCTTTCCGCCAGGTGGCGCGAAGAGGGACTTGAGGGGAATGCCCGGGCGGCGGTGCTCGACGCCGCGGACCGGCTCGGCCGCAGGCTCGTGCTCATGGTCGAGAACCTGCAGTCGCTCTGCGAAGCCGCGGATGGCGATTTCGGGTGGCAGCTGCGCGGCGCGCTCCAGTCCGAGCCCCAGATCATGCTGCTGGCCACGGCCACGAGCCGCTTCGAGGCCCTGGAGGATGCGGCCGAGCCCTTCTTCGAACTGTTCCGGATCGTCCACCTGCAGCCGCTGACCACCGAAGAGTGTCGCCGTCTTTGGACGGTCGTGGGCGGGCAGGACCTCGGCAGGCAGGAGATCAGGCCGCTGGAAATCCTGACGGGCGGGAACCCCAGGCTCCTGGTGGTGATCGCGGCCTTCGCGCGGCATAGGTCGTTTCGCCAGCTAATGGAGGAGCTGGTCGCCCTGATCGACGAGCACACGGAGTATTTCCGCAGCCACCTGGAGTCGCTGCCGAAGAACGAGCGGCGCGTCTACGTCGCCTTGATCGATCTGTGGCAGCCCTCGAGCACCGGCGAGATCGCGGCGCGGGCGCGGCTGGACGTCCGGGTCGCATCGACCATGCTCGGGCGCCTGATCGACAGGGGCGCCGTGGTTGCAGAGCCGGTCGGAGGCGGCAGGAAGCGTCTCTACGCTGCGTCCGAACGCCTCTTCAGCATCTATTACAAGCTGCGACGCGAGCGCGACGACGCGGCGGTGGTGGAAGCCCTGATCCGGTTCATGGTGGTCTTCTACGACGTGGGCGAAGTTTGGCGCTTCTCGGACCAGTTGCTCATGGACGCCCTGGAGTCGACCGCGATTCACGCCGGGGTGGACCGTGCGCTGGAGAGAAGGCCGTCACGGGACGATCCGGAATCGCGCCTGAAATGGGATTTCGTGAAGTTCATGTCGGACAAGATCGGCGACGCCCGGCGTATGTACGCCATGGTCCGTCGGCACGAGGACATTGAGGCGGCCACAACGGCCAAGGACTGGAAACGGGTCCTGGAAGTCGTCGAGCGGTATGTTGCAAGTGGATGGCTCGATTCAGAGACGGAGTGGGAACGCGAGCACACTTGGGCATACCTCGCGCACACGAGAAGTAAGGCGCATCTCATGCTGGGTGCCTTCGATCAAGTGATCGCCATCGGAAACGAAGTTGTCGAACGGTTCGACGCCACGCGCGATGAGTTGCTGACGTCCAGCTTGTGCGCGGTGGCGTTCAACACGGCGGTGGCGCATCTCAGGCTCGGGAACATCGAGGCGGCGAGATCGGAGAGCAGGAGGATCGTCGAACGGTCCGCGGCGAGCGGCGCACCGTGGTTGCAGAAGGAGGCTGTGGCGGCACTTTTCTCGCAGGCGGAGGCAGAGAACGAGTTGGGCAATTTCCAGCACGCGATCGCCTTGTTGGACGAGCTGCTTTCGGGGTACCGGGAGAGCGAAAGCCAGGACGTCCAGGTACAGGTTGCACGATCGCTGGTTCTCAAGGCGGAGTTGGTGAAAGGGCGTCAAGGCGACATCGGGGGTGCTGCGGCGATCTACGAAGAGGCGATCAGGCGGTTTGGCCACAGCGAGCACCCTGAGATCCGCAGGGACATGGCTAAGGCGTGGATAAACCGGGCCTTTTTGTTTGGGGCGATCGGCGATTTCGACCAGGAAATCGCCTCCTACGACGAAGTGATAATTCAAAGCGACAGTTCTGGTGCGGAGGCAGAGAAGCCCTTTGCGCTTGTTGCCTTGGGGCACAAGAGTAGAAGGCTGGCGGAACTGGGCAAGGCGGACGAAGCCCTGCGGACATGCGACGACTTCGCTCGCCGGTTCGAGGGCGGCTCCGAAGAAATCCCGGAAGAGACGCGAACGTGGCTGGATTGGCACGTGCAAGGCTCGCGCGCCTTGGCCTTGATGGCCAGAGGAGCGCTCGGATCCGCCATGGATGCGTTCCGCGCCGCATATGACACGTTTCTGCCTGACCACGAAATTGCCATGGGCGAGATGTTGCGCTTGGTGCCGGAGCTGGTCTCGGCCGGTGCTTCGGAACGCGACCTGGTCGGAGTGCTTGCCGAAGACGTCGGGAAATCGGAGGCATTGCAGCCGATGATCGTCGCCCTGCGGCAAAGGACAGGCGAGACCGTTCGCGCGCCAGCGGAAGTGCTGCAAGTGGCGTCCGACCTGCGGACGAGCATCGAGGAGCGGATTGCCAAGGGCATCAGGCCCGGCTTCCGGCTTCGATCGGGGCAATGACGAACGGAGGGCGAGAGTCGACACCCGAACCGCGGCCAGGATCAGCAATCCTGCGACAAGCGCCGTCCGGCTTCCTGTC
Organism: Boseongicola sp. SB0662_bin_57; assembly: GCA_009839535.1. Taxonomy (GTDB): domain Bacteria; phylum Pseudomonadota; class Alphaproteobacteria; order Rhodobacterales; family Rhodobacteraceae; genus JAJEFO01. The sequence continues at coordinate 5,660 of VXPN01000165.1, forward strand.
CGGATCGGAAAGATATCCACTCGCCATGATGGCAGCGAGGCATGGCGAGCCCGGTCCGGGCGACGGTGCGCGACAGTACATCGCGGTCGTAGCGAGCCGACCTATCGCACCGGGCGGGACCAATTTGTCTCCGCGGCTTTTCCCAAGCGTGACATGAAGTTGGCCTTGAATCCGTACACCCCCGCCACCC
>VXPN01000406.1 GCA_009839535.1 Boseongicola sp. SB0662_bin_57
GCCGGGCAACGAGGATGCACAAGAGTCCGATCGGTCCGCAGCCGGTGACAAGCACGCGCTTGCCCAGGATGTCGCCGGCTTTGCGCGCTGCGTGCAGGCAGACGGCCAATGGTTCGGCCGCCGCAGCCTCGCCAGCGGACAGTCCGTCGGCAGGGGCACATTGTGCCGCGTCCGCCACCAACACCTCCCGGAACGCACCCTGGATGTGCGGGAACGGCATTGCCGAACCGTAGAACCGCATGTTGAGGCACTGGTTGTACTTCGACTCACGGCAATAGGCACAGCCACGGCACGGGCGCGAAGGTGACACTGCTACCAATTGCCCGACTCGCAGACCGGTCACGCCCTCTCCAAGCCGCGTGATGTGCCCTGCAACCTCGTGGCCAAGGACCATCGGCTCCTTCAACCGAACAGATCCGAAGCCACCGTGATTGTAGTAATGGAGGTCGGAACCGCAGATGCCCCCAGCGGCCATGCGGATTTCAACCTGGCCCGCTCCGGGCTCCTCGGTCGGCCTGTCCTCGATCCGAAGATCCTTTGCCGAGTGAATGACGACGGATTTCATCAGGGCCTCAAGACACGGGCGTCAAAAGCGGTCGGCCGGCAAAGTGCGCTGCCAGGTTGTCCCGCACCAGCTTGCCCATGGCTTTCCGGGTCTCCACTGTGCCTGAGGCGTGATGCGGCTGAAGAAGGACGTTTTCGAGCTTCAGGAAGCGTGGATTCAGCTCGGGTTCGCCCTCGAACACGTCGAGCGCCGCGGAACCGAGCGCACCGCTTTCCAGCGCTTCGAGCAGTGCGGCTTCATCGATGTTGGATGCCCTGCTGATGTTGATCACCATGCCTTCAGGGCCGACAGCCTCGATCATCTCGCGACCCACGAATTGGCGGGTCTCTTCCGAGGCGGCCAGCGTCACGAACAGGTAATCGGAGTGGCGTGCCAATTCAACTGGATCGGCAATGAAGGCCCAGTCTTGCGTACAGTCCTTTGGCGCAATGTCGGAATATGCGATTTCCATGTCGAATCCGGCCAGTCTACGTGCAACTTCTCGGCCGATGCGCCCAAGCCCCAGAATGCCTGCCTTGGCTTCATGAACACGACGTTTCAGCGGGTAGAGGCCCTCCCGTGCCCAGTCCCCGCCGCGCACCCAAGCATCGGCTCCGATCATGCCACGCGCCTGGCACAGCATCATTGCGACACCCAGATCGGCAACGTCGCGGGTCAGGACATCCGGAGTGTTGGTCACCCTCACGTTGCGTTCGCGACAGGCATCGAGGTCGACCGCATCGTAACCTACGCCGTAAACAGCGATGATCTCGAGGTTCGGACAGGCCTCTATCATCTTTCGGTCCGCACCCAATTCACCCCGCGTCGCGATTCCACGTATTGCACGACCGCACTCAATCAGAAATGATGCCGGGGCAGCCATCTTGAAGTACCTGTGCACTGTATAGGCTTGATCCAATGGAACCTGATCCCACTCCGGATAAGGGCCAACCTGAAGGATTTCGGGCTTCGGCATTTCATTTCTCATGTTGACAGGCATGTTATCGATAACATAGACGGAGGACACACGTCTTGTCGAGTCAAATGATAGGCGGCGGGCCATGACCACTGGCGCAGCGATGTTCGACCTCAGCGGGAAGACCGCGCTAATTACAGGATCCTCGCAGGGAATCGGATTCGCCCTGGCAAAGGGGCTGGCCGAATTCGGTGCGACGATCGTGCTGAACGGGCGCGACACCGCAAAGTTGTCAAAGGCTGCGGACGCGCTGCGAACAGGCGCCGCACATGTCCACGAGCTGGCCTTCGACGCCACCGACAGTGACGCGGTCAGAACGGCGATCAACCGCTATGAAAGCAGCAATGGTCCCGTTCACGTCCTGATCAACAATGCCGGGATGCAGCACCGCACGCCACTGGAGGATTTCCCCGCGGACAAGTTCGAGATGCTCTTGCGCAACAACGTCGCGACCGCATTCAATGTTGGGCAAGCCTGCGCACGACACATGATCGGACGCGGCGCCGGGCACATCATCAACATCGCCAGCGTGCAGACGGCGCTGGCCCGTCCCGGCATCGCACCGTACACCGCCACGAAAGGGGCGGTAGCCAACCTGACGAAGGGAATGGCGACGGACTGGGCGAAGCATGGGCTTAACTGCAACGCCATCGCACCGGGCTATTTTGACACGCCCCTCAACGCAGCCTTGGTGAGCGATCCGGAGTTTTCCGACTGGCTGAGGAACCGCACGCCCGCGGGCCGTTGGGGCAAGGTCGAGGAGCTGGTCGGTGCGGCCGTGTTCCTGTCATCCGACGCTTCCAGTTTCGTCAATGGCCACACTCTCTTTGTCGACGGCGGAATTACGGCGTGCCTCTAGCCTGCAAGTTCGTGGTCATGGGGGTGTCTGGCTGCGGCAAAAGCTCGGTCGGCGCTGCTGTCGCCGAAGGACTGGGCATCAGATACATTGATGGCGACGACCTGCACCCGTCCGAAAACATCGCGAAGATGTCACGCGGGGAGCCGCTGACTGACGCCGACCGTGCGCCATGGCTGGTCCGGGTCGGCCAACGGCTCGCAGAGACTGACGGGCCCGTCGTCATCGGATGCTCCGCGCTGAAACGTGCCTATCGCGACATTATCCGCGACCACGCGGCAGAGTCGCTCTGTTTCCTGCATTTGGAGGGCAGCAGGGAAACGCTGTTCAAGCGCATGGCGAACCGCTCGGGCCATTTCATGCCCGTTTCGTTGCTCGAAAGCCAATTGGCCACGCTCGAGCCACCGGGTCTGGATGAGACGGCGATCACTGCAGACATAGACCAGCCGTTTGACAAGCTGGTCGACGCGCTGGTGGCGAAAATCAGGGAGGGAGGATCGTGACCCAGAAAATCGCACTTATCGGCGCAGGTGCAATGGGTGGCGCCATCGGCACCCGGCTTGCCGACACCGGCAACGTACTGACCGTGTTCGATCTCGATGCCGAAAGGGTTCAGGCGCTGGTCGCCAAGGGCGCTCGCCCGGCGGGCTCGGCGGCACAGGCCACGTCGGTCAGCGACTATGTTGTCACCAGCCTCAATTCTCCGAAGTTCGTCGACATCGCCGTGTTTGGCCCGGAAGGCGTCGCCGAAGGCGCCAAGCCCGGCACTTTGATCATCGACATGTCCTCGATCGATCCCCGGGCCACGAAGGCCTTGGCGGCAAGGGCTGCGGAAATGGACCTGCGCTGGGTCGACAGCCCGTTGTCCGGCGGCCCGCAGAAGGCACTGACAGGCGAGCTCACGCTGATGGCAGGCGGCAAGGTTGCCGACGTCGAAGAGGCGCACAATGTCCTGAAACACCTTTCGTCCACCTGCACCCATATGGGCCCGTCCGGCGCCGGTCAGACCACCAAACTCATCAATCAGGTCTTGTGCGGATTGGGCTTCATGGCCATCGCCGAGGCTACTCAACTCGCGACCGACGCCGGCATCGACGTGGCGAAGATCCCGAAGGCGCTGAAAGGGGGGCGGGCCGACAGCGTGCTCTTGCAGGAATACATGCCTCGCTTTTCCGTCAAGGACTACCGCCGCACAGGGCGCTTGGACAACATGGTAAAGGACCTTGATGGCGCACAGGATCTCGCACGGCTGACAAACACTGCAATGCCGCTCACTGCTGCCTGCGCAGAAATTCACCGGATGCTCGCCGCGGCGGGGCTGGGGGGAGAGGATCAGGCCGCGCTAATGGAGTTCTTCAAGGGTCCCGACAAGGAGCTGTTTCAATAGCCGTGCGCATCGCGACTCTTGTGCGGCAATCGAGGTGACTGGACCGATGCGCTTTGCACCGATGCATTCAACCGGCTGATGCCGGTCTGGCTCCAACTCCTGGGCAAATGCAAGGCGCAGGTTGTTTTCGACAGAAGCTGCGTGGAACGCGTGCCGCAATGTCCCGTGATCCACGTCATCTCCAGCAGAGGCGCCGACCCTTGGATGGTGCGTTCTTCGACCAAACGCGACATCGGTCCAAGAAAGTGGCCGGGAAGATCTTCGGCAACCAAATCGACGGCCACATCCTCCATCATCGTTCCATGCTTAACACCAGTGCCGCGTGCACCCCGGCAGCAGGAACCAGGCAGGCCAAGGGCCGATCCGAACCCGTTCATTCCATCGGATCGTGCAATTGACGACACAGATCTGAAGGATTCCGTGCCCGGACCGGGCGTCAACGACTGGAACAAGCTGCAGCCACCGTCCGGCATTCGATGGTACGTGGAATCCGGGCGGCTTCGTGACCGAACCTCTATGATGCCAGATTTGCCAGTTGCAGCTTCTGGACGGAAACTCTTGTCCGGCCGTTGCTTTCTTTCTGAACGGACAACACGCGGCCAACGGGATGATGGCGTACCTCGAGAGCGCGTTGGGCTGCCTCAACAAATTCGGTCCGTTCGACTCCCGCCCCATAGGAAGCACGACCTTTCTGTCAGTGCCGTCGAGCAAGGCAGTGATCCCGTGACGGTTGGTTGGCGCCTCAGGCGCAAGTGCAACTTGCCATTTTGATTCAACAGCTTTGCGCCAAAACACACAGTTTCGCCTTCCATGGAATTAGGTCGAGAGTGCGACGAGATGCTTGCAATGTTGTCGGCCTTCCCCGAAAACGGAATGTTAGCGATAAAGATCAGAGAACCATTTTGCAGAAGCCACCAAAAATGGCGGACATCGCGAAAGCCGTCGGTGTCTCCCCGATGACCGTATCTCGGGCGTTCCGAAGGGACACTTCGGTCGGCGAGGTGACTCGCAAGAAGATTCTGCAGATCGCCGAGGAAATGGGCTATGTCTTCGACAGCACTGCGTCCAATCTGCGATCGCAGCGAACCGGATTCGTCGCCATAACCATCCCCTCGCTGAACAATTCGAACTTCGCTGACACCGTGCGCGGCCTCAACGAAGTCCTGCAGGCGGCCGGGCTGCAGGTGTTGCTCGGCTACACGAACTACGACGTGGACGAGGAGGAGCGCTTGATCGAACAACTCCTGAGGCGCCGGCCCGAAGCAATGGTGGTGACCGGGGGTCGCCATACCGATCGCGCAAGGCGGTTGCTGAAAGGCGCCGGCATTCCGGTGGTCGAAACATGGGACATCCCCAAGTCGCCAGTGGGCTATACGGTCGGCTTCTCCAACGCCGACGCGATGGGTCGGATGGTGGATCACCTGCAGTCGGCTGGCGCAAATCGGCTGGCATTCATCGGCGGAGACGACAAGGGCGACACGCGCGGCGCCGACAGGAGACGTGGGTTTGTTGCGGCGGCAGAACGGCTCCAGCTCGAGTTTCGGTTGGTTTCGCTGGGCTCGCCGCCGATTTCAATGCGTGAAGGAGCCCGTGCGATGGTTGAAGTGCTTGACGCACGACAACCGGTAGACGCCGTTGTCTGCGTGTCTGACCTTGCCGCCTTCGGTGCGCTGACAGAGTGCCAGCGGCGCGGCGTATCGGTGCCTGACGAAGTCATGATTGCCGGTTTCGGGGCGTACGATATTGCCGAGGTCGCCTTGCCCGGCCTTACGACGATGGACGCACATTCGATGGCGATCGGAAGCAGGACTGGAGAACTTCTGGTCGCCCTGCTCCGCGACGGCGCCGATGGTGCCGCCGCGAAGAAGGTTTCGCAAATCGAACCGACACTGCGAATCTCGGGGTCTACCGTTTTGCGATAGACCCGGCCCGATTGCTTTTCGGGCCGGGATCAGTGTGTCAACGCTCCAGAGCGCCAACGCCGGAGAACCTGAACGCCTCCTCCTGCAG
>VXPN01000187.1 GCA_009839535.1 Boseongicola sp. SB0662_bin_57
CGATGACCTTGTCGCCATTGGCGACATTGGTGCGCGGGCCGAGGAAGAGGGCGCCGTAGGAATGCATGTTCTCCAGGAACCAGTCGTCGCGGTCCGTCATGACCTGGACGTGCTCGTAGGCCAGGTCGTTCGCGACCGCCAGCATCTCGTCATGAGAATCGCAAAGAATGACGTCGCCGTAGTCCTGCCAGGATGCGCTGGCGGTCTCGGACGTCGGCAGGATCCGGAGCAGGCGCTCGACTTCGGCCATGGTTTCGGCCGCGAGCTTTCGCGAGTTCGTGACGAGGCAGGCCGGCGAGTTGTAGCCGTGTTCGGCCTGGCCGAGCAGGTCGGTGGCGCAGAGCTCGGCGTCCACCGTTTCGTCGGCGATGACCATGGTTTCGGTCGGGCCGGCGAAGAGATCGATGCCGACGCGACCGAAGAGCTGGCGCTTGGCCTCGGCCACGAACGCGTTGCCGGGCCCGACGAGCATGTGGACGGGATCTATGGAGTCCGTGCCGAGAGCCATGGCGCCCACGGCCTGGATCCCGCCCATGACGTAGATCTCGTGCGCGCCGCCCAATTTCATGGCGGTGACGATGGCCGGATGCGGCGCGCCGTCAACCGGTGGCGCCGAGGCGATGATGCGCGGCACCCCGGCAACGGACGCGGTCAGGACCGACATGTGCGCGCTGGCGACCATCGGGAACTTTCCGCCCGGCACGTAACAGCCAACGGACTGGACCGGAATGTTCCTGTGTCCGAGTGTCACGCCGGGCAGCGTCTCGACCTCGACGTCCGTCATCGACCTGCGTTGCGCTTCTGCGAAGCGCCGGATCTGTGCCTGGGCGAACTTGATGTCCTCCATGTCGCGGCCGTTCACCTTTTGCATCGCGGCCTCGATCTCGGAACCGGAAAGGCGGAAGCTGGCGGGTTCGTAGCTGTCGAACCTCGCGGACATTTCGCGGACGGCGTCGTCGCCTCGCGCCTCGATGTCGGCAAGCGCCGCCTCGACGCTGGCGCGCACCTTCGCGTCGTCTTCGGCCTTTTCGGCTTCTGGCTTGGAACGTTTCAGGTAGTCGATCGTCATGTTGTCTCCCTTGCGGCACCCTGGGGATTGGCGCCCTTCGCGGGTTGCCTCAGAATTTCGTTTGGAGGATGCGCATCGCAGCGACGCATCCGCTCGCGAACCCTCCTGGCCATTGCGGCCCGAAGGCACGCTGGTCAGCCTTCGATGCGCGCACCCGTCTCGCTGTCAAACAGGTGGCAATGCGAACTCTCTATCCGGATCGAGACGGTGTCCCCGATCTCGGCCCGGAAGGCCTTGTCCGTCCTGGCGCTGACGAGCGTTCCGCCGATGCGCAGGCTGGCCATTGCCGCGTCTCCGAGGAGTTCAAGCGTGTAGATGGGTGCGGTGATCTGCCCGCCCTCCGTCGAGACCTCGGCGTCCTCGGCGCGGAAGCCGAGCGTCACCTCGCCGTCGGGCGTGTCGAGACCGCCGATCTCGGTGCGTTCGGTCCGGAACACGCCACCCTCGACCGTGCCGCCGATCAGGTTCATGGCCGGGTTGCCGATGAAGCCTGCCACGAAGGTGTTGGCCGGATAGTCATAGATTTCTGTCGGCGAGCCTACCTGCTGGACCACGCCGCGCTCCATCACCACCACGCGGTCGGCAAGCGTCATTGCCTCGATCTGGTCGTGGGTCACGTAAATCGTGGTCACGGCAAGCTCGTGGCTGAGATTCTTGATCTGGGCGCGGGTGGACACCCTGAGCTTGGCGTCGAGGTTCGACAGCGGCTCGTCCATCAGGAACACGTTGGGTTCGCGCACGATGGCGCGGGCCAGCGCCACGCGCTGGCGCTGGCCGCCGGAGAGTTCCGCCGGCTTGCGATGCAGGAACTCGTCAAGCTCCACCATCGCGCTGGCGCGCATGACCTTGTCCTCGTGGCCGCCGGGATCAGTTCCCCTGACCTTGAGCGGGAAGCGGATGTTCTCGTAGACGTTCATGTTCGGGTAGAGGGCATAGCTCTGGAACACCATGGCCACGTCCCGGTCCTTGGGCTCGAGATCGTTGACGATCTTGCCGTCGATCAGGATGTCTCCCTCGGTCGGGTCCTCCAGTCCCGCAATCATCCGCATCGTTGTCGTCTTGCCGCAGCCCGAAGGGCCCAGCAGCACCAGAAACTCGCGGTCCGGAATGGTCAGGTCGAAATTGTCCACGCCGACAAACGACCCCCAGCGCTTCGAGACGCCTTTCAATTGAATCTCGGCCAATGAAACCTCCCCCAAAGCCTCGCGTTTGCATACGCTTGCAAGCACTGTAGACTCGCGCGGCGATTGCAAGCAAGGTCTTTGTTGCCGGCGATCGCGGACGAGGATCGTGCGAGCAGGGGACATGGACGGCTTTCAGAGGCAAAAAGACATGGTTCGGTCGTTTCATGCCGCCCTGGACGGGGCGGAAGGCGACGGAATCACTGCGGTGATCGAGGCGTTCTCGACCGCCGGATTCCTGTGGCGCGGCTATCATCCGTTCGGCCTTCTGGACGATGTCCGGGACGTGTCCGACCGGTTCTGGAAGCCGTTGAAGCGATCGCTTTCCGGACTTCAGCGGCGCGAGGACATCTTCTTTGCCGGCCTGAACGAAGTCGACGGGTTCAAGTCCGTTTGGGTGGTCTCGATGGGGCATCTGCTCGGCCTCTTCGACGAGCCCTGGCTGGGCATTCGGCCGACCGGGAAGATCGTGATGCTGCGCTACTGCACCTTTCATCGCGTGGAGGGCGACGGGATCGCGGAGACGGCGATGTATTTCGACATCCCGCATCTCATGGCCCAGGCGGGCCAGAACCCGTTTCCGGACGCGACGGCACAGCATCTCGTGCAGCCGGGACCGCTGACCCATGACGGGCTGCTCCTGGATCCCCGGCCCGAAGCCGAGGGAGTCCGCACGCTCGACCTGATCAACGCCATGATCGCCGATCTCGGCAACTGGGATCTGGGTCTGCCGCTGGAGGAGGAACTCCAGCGGACATGGCACGATGACATGCTGTGGTGGGGGCCGACGGGCATTGGGGCGAGCTACACGATCGAGCGATACGCGAAGCAGCATGCCGGGCCGTTTCGGGCCGCCTTCGGCAACCGGACGCGAACCGGCCACGTCGCGCGCCTGGCGGAAGGGAATTATGGCGGATTCTTCGGCTGGCCCAATTTCACTGCACGCCTGACCGGCGAATTCATGGCGCGCGCGCCGACGGGCCGAACGGGCGAGTTTCGCGTCATTGACATCTATCGCCGCGAGGGTGACCTGCTTGCCGAGAACTGGATCTTCATCGACCTGCCGCATTTCTGGAAGACGCAGGGCGTCGACACGCTCCCGGAGGATGCAGCATGAGAATTGATGCGCATCACCATCTCTGGGACCTTTCCGCCGTGCATTACCCGTGGCTGATGGCCAGGGGCGCCAAGCGGTTCTTCGGCGATCCGGGACCAATCCAGCGGAACTACCTTCTCGAGGAATTCCGTGCCGCTGCACGCGGGTTCGAGGCATCTGTCCACATCCAGGTGGGCGCCGAGGACGCGTTCGCGGAGGCGTCGTGGGTGCAGGACGTGGCGGATGCTGATCCGGAATGGCCCATGGCGCAGGTCGTCTTTGCCGATCTCGTCTCGCATCGGCTCGGGATGGAACTGGACCGGATGCAGGAACTCCCGACCGTGCGTGGCGTGCGTCAGATCGTTGGCCGTGCACCGGAGGAGGACAGGGCAACGGGCACGAACGATCTGCTGGACGACCCGCGCTTCGTCGAGGGCCTGCGCGACGTCGGGCGGAGAGGCTTGAGCTTTGACCTGCAACTGATCCCCGAACTCTACGGCGCCATGGCGGACGTGCTGTCGGACGTTCCCGGAACTCGCGTTGCGCTTTGCCATGCAGGGTCGCCGCATGACCGGTCCCCGGGCGGTCTCACGGCATGGGCCAGCGGACTCCGGCGACTGAGCGGGCTTCCGCAGGTCTCGGTCAAGCTCTCTGGGCTCGGCATGTTCGAACATGACTGGACGAGGGACAGCGTACGGCCCGTCGTCGAGACCTGCCTGGAGCAGTTCGGCGTGACGAGGTGCATGTTCGGGTCGAACTTTCCCGTGGACAGCCTGTATTCGGACTACAGCGCAATCGTGGAAGCGTACGAGAGCCTGGTGCCCGACGAGGCGCATGTCGCGGTCTTCGGGGACACGGCCGCCGCCTTCTACGGGCTCGGCGAAACGCGCGGCCATGCCTGACGAGGCGCGGATGTCGTGAACGCGCACGATGCCCCGGTTCAGTGCAGGCCGGACTTCCTGATCGCGATGTTCAGCAGGACCTGCCGCCGCTCCCCGGTCGCGACGTTGATCGCTCGCTCAAGCGCGCCCGGCAATTCCTTTCCGTCGACAACCGTTTCGGCATATGCGCGGCTGGCCTCGGCTATCGCCGCAAAGTCCGGGCTGGGGCTGAGCGACGTAAGGGGCACGTCGTTCGACCTGGCTGCCAACCCGTCCTTGTAGAGCCCCGTGACCGAACTGCGCACTGCGCCCCATTCCTCGTTGTTCAGGACCAGGGTGACGACGGGCAGGCCAAGCGCCTCGCAGACCTGATGGCACGCGACCGGGTTCGCGAACATGTAGCTGCCATCGCCGACCGTGGCGAAGACGAGTCGTTCGGGGTCCGCAAGCTGCGCGCCCATGGCAGCGGGCAGGCCCCAGCCGAGTCCGCCGGAATGCGGCTCCTGGAAATAGGAGAGATGATGTTCCAGTTCGAGGGGCGGCAAGGGACAGCCGAGTTCATGGAAGACGCTTGACTTGCGGCCCTTGACCGCCTTTCCGAGGCAGTGGCTCACCCACTCCTTCGACATGGGCGAACCGTTTCCCGCCCGGGCCGCGTCTCCAACCGACTTGCGGTTGTTCTCGGCAAGGGCGCTGATCCTGGCGCGACGCCTGGCAATGTCCTCTTCGTTCCTGTCCTCTGCATTCATGGCGGCAACGAGTTCGAGAAGCGCGGCTGCGGTGTCGCCGACGAGCGTGACATCCGAACGGAAGGTTCGCATCGGAGACGACCTGGCGAAGAGCGGGTCGGGGCCAAGCTGGATGATCCTGGCCGTTGGTGACGGGGCAGCGCGATCAGGCCACCAGGGCGCGAGGGCATTGACGACGAGAATGACGTCAGCCTCCCGGACAAGCGCGTCCGGGGACCAGTCCACGTGGCATGAGCTCGTCATGGGAATGGCGATCTGGTTGGCCCAGTAATGCGACAGCGGGAATGCCCAGTCCTCGACAAGCCGGGTGAGCGCCGTGAAGGCTTCCTCGGATCCTGCGCCCCGTTGAGCGATGACAAGCGGCCGCTCGGCCTTGGCCAGGAGGGCCGCCGCAGCGGCCAGCGCAGCGCGGTCGGGCGCGGCGGAGACGGGCGCCATGTTCGTGCCCGCGTCCAATCCGTCGAGCGGGCAGGGTTCGCACAGGACCTCCCGGGGCAGGCTCAGGTAGACCGGCCCCTTGGGAATCGAGTTGGCGATGGTCCAGCCGCGGTCCAGCACGTCCGACAGCTGGTCCGGGAACCTCAGCTCGTAGGTCCATTTGCAGGCTTCGCGAACGAGGGCCGTCTGGTCATGCATTTCCTGCCCCCAGCCGATCGGGACGGTGCGCGCGCCGAAGCGACCGCCTTCCATCACCGGTGTCCGCCCCGACATGAGGAACATCGGAACCTGGTCGCAGGCGGCGTTGATGGCGCCGGTCGCCCCGTTGGAGAGCCCGACGT
>VXPN01000216.1 GCA_009839535.1 Boseongicola sp. SB0662_bin_57
ACGAGGTGCAGGCAAACCGCGCCGCACTGATCGCAACGATCAAGGACAGCGTGGAAGACGCTGTGGAGAACTGGGGGATCGAGGTGACCCGCGCCGAGATCCTGGATGTCGATCTTGACCAGGCCACCCGTGACGCCATGCTGCAGCAGTTGAACGCCGAACGGGAGCGACGCGCGCAGGTGACGCTCGCGGAAGGCGAGAAGCGCGCGGTGGAGCTGGCGGCCGACGCGGAACTCTATGCGGCAGAGCAGGCAGCCAAGGCGCGCCGCATCCAGGCAGACGCCGAAGCCTACGCGACCGGTGTCGTCGCGAAGGCGATCCAGGACAACGGCCTGGAAGCCGCTCGCTACCAGGTCGCCCTCAAGCAGGTCGAAGCGCTGAACGCTCTCGGCGGCCGCGAAGGGTCGAACACCATCGTCGTGCCTGCCAGCGCGATCGAGGCCTTCGGCGATGCCTTCAAGATGCTGAAAGGGACGTCGCAATGACGTTCTGGTCGCTTTGGTGGGTCTGGATGGCCGGCGCGCTGGTTCTGGCAATTCTTGAAGTCGTGGTGCCCGCTCAGGTGTTTCTCGGGTTCGCGATCGGTGCGGCGCTGGTTGGGCTCGCCTTGCTTGTCGGCATTCCCGGCCTGGCCGGCTCCCTGCCGGCGCTTGCCCTGGCATTCGCCGTCGCGTCGCTTCTGGCATGGGTGCTCGTGCGTCGCTTGATGGGCATCCGGAAAGGGCAGGTGAAGCACTTCGACCATGACATCAACGAGGATTGAAGGTTCTGGCCGGCACCCCCCGTCAATGTCGGCCGTTCCCGCCGTTGCCGAAGACCCGCCGGGCATGCCGGACTACTCCGTGGAAAGGATGCTCTACGCGCGCGGGGCCCGAGAGATTGCCGGAGTGGACGAGGCGGGACGGGGCCCCTTGGCGGGACCCGTGACCGCCGCAGCCGTCGTGCTTGACGCCAACGCGCTTCCTTCAGGGATCAACGATTCAAAGAAACTGGGGCCGAAGGCGCGCGACCGCCTGCTGGAGGAGATCGTGGCCAGTGCGAAAGTTTCGGTGGCGCATGCCTCGGTTGAGGAAATCGACAAGCTGAACATCCTCCACGCGTCGCTCCTTGCCATGGAGCGTGCCGTGGCCGGCCTGTCCGGCACGCCAGATCACGTCCTGATCGACGGCAACGTGGTGCCTGGCTCCCTTGGCTGCAGCGCGACTGCACTGGTGAAGGGCGATGCGCGGAGCCTGTCGGTCGCGGCCGCGTCCATCGCAGCCAAGATCGCCCGCGACCGGATCATGGAAGACCTGGCGCGGGAGTTTCCGGGCTACGGATGGGAAAGAAACGCCGGATACCCCACGAAGGCCCACCGGGAGGCGCTCGCGGTTCTCGGGATCACCCCGCACCACAGGCGTTCGTTCAAGACCGTCCGGGAACTGCTGTGACGGCAGGCCGCTTCAGGCCTGCGGACCGGGTGCATGCCGCGAGGCCGCGGCACGCGCCGGAACCTCCCGTGGAACCCGGGTCCGCGCACCGTGACCTGCCTGTCGTCACCCGATCCGTCCGCGCGCGCCACCGGTCTGCGCGCGGTCCAGGAGGAAGTGGTCGAGAATGACGCTGGCCGCCATGGCTTCGGCCACGGGCACGGCGCGGATGCCGACGCAAGGGTCGTGCCGACCCTTGGTCACGATCTCGGTCGCGTCGCCAGCCTTGGTTATGGTCTTTCGAGGCGTCAGGATCGACGACGTCGGCTTGACCGCGAACCGGACCACGATGTCCTGGCCGGTGGAGATTCCGCCGAGAATGCCGCCGGCATGGTTCGATGCGTATGCGGGACCGTCCGGTCGCATTGATATCTCGTCCGCGTTTTCCGCGCCCGAAAGTCGCGCAGCTGCCATGCCCTCGCCGATTTCCACGCCCTTGACGGCGTTTATGCTCATCATCGCTGCCGCAATGTCCATGTCGAGCTTGCCGTAGACCGGCGCCCCCAGCCCCGGCGGGCATCCCCGTACCGTAACTTCGATGATCGCGCCGATAGAGGAGCCGGACTTGCGAAGGCCGTCGAGGTAGGGCGCCCAGTCCTCGGCCGACTTCGCGTCAGGCGTCCAGAACGGGTTGCGATCGATTTCTTTCCAGTCGAAGCGGTCGCGATCGATTTCCCTGTCGCCCATCGCGACCATGTAGCCGGTGATCATGAGGCCGGGAACAAGCTGTCCGAGCGCAGCGCGCGCGACCCCGCCTGCAGCAACGCGCGCAGCTGTCTCGCGGGCGGACGAGCGACCGCCGCCCCTGTGATCCCGGATGCCGTATTTCTGCCAATAGGTGATGTCGGCATGGCCGGGACGGAACTTCTCGGCAATTTCGCCGTAGTCCTTCGACCGCTGGTCGGTGTTCCGGATCATGAGCTGGATCGGCGTGCCGGTGGTCTTGCCCTCGAAAGTGCCGGACAGGATCTCGACTTCGTCCGCTTCACGTCGCTGCGAGGTGTAGCGGGTCTGGCCGGGCCTGCGCCTGTCGAGCCATGCCTGGATTTCCGCGGGAACGAGCGGGATGCCCGGCGGGCAGCCGTCAACCGTCGCGCCCAGAGCAGGCCCATGGCTTTCGCCCCAGGTCGTGACCCTGAAGAGATGTCCGTAGGTGTTGACGCTCATGGTGCAGCTCCGTGCTGCCGACCTATTACCTGTTCTCCCTGTTCAGGGGAAGGCGGCGCAGATGCAGTGGTCGCATGACCGAATTGTCGCAGTCGGCGCCACCGTAACAGGAGGAGAAGGCGCAGTGGATGCCAGGACGATTTTATTGTCGGCCCAGTGACCGCCACGCAGTGATTTCAGGGCTGGCCATTTCGTTTTCGATGAGGCAGCTTGCCGGCCATGGTGATTCTTCCGACGCCGGATTCGTCGATCGACCTTCGCGCGGTCACGGTGCGCCCGACCCGTGGCGGGCGTGAGCACCGGCTCTGGGACCGTCTGGTCGAGGAGCATCACTACCTGGGTTTCCACGGCATCGTCGGCAAGGGCCTGCGCCACGTCGCGCTGCACGGCGAGACCTGGCTCGCGCTGGTCGGCTGGCAGCCGGGCGCGTTCAAGCTGGCCGCGCGCGACCGCTGGATCGGGTGGTCGCAGGAGCAGCAGTTCCGGCGCCTGCACCTGGTCTGCAACAACTCCCGTTTCGTCATCCTCACCCACGGACGGGTGCCGAACCTGGCGTCCCGCGTGCTGGGCCTGAGCCTGCGCCGGCTGTCCGCCGACATCCAGGCCGTGCACGGCTACCCGGCCTTCCTCGCGGAGACGTTCGTCGACGTCTCGAGGTTCACGGGCGCCTGCTACCGCGCGTCGAACTGGCGCTCGCTGGGGCTGACGCGCGGCTTCGCGCGCGAGTCCGGCGGCGTCGCGCGCTGGCGCCATCACGGCCGGCCCAAGGAGATCTTCATGTACGAACTCGCCGACGCCGCCGCCGAGGCGCTGAGCCGGGACGAGATCCCGGACGCGTGGAACGCGCAGCAGCACGACGACGCGGCGCCGATGGCCGCGCCCCGGCTGCGCAGCCTGTTCGAGTGCCTGGGCGAGGTGCCCGAGTGCCGCAAGGCGCGCGGCAAGCGCTATCCGCTGAGAACCGTGCTGACGATCGCCGTCGCGGCCCGGCTCGCCGGCTACCGCGGCGTGACCGCCTTCGCCCAGTTCGCCGCCCTGCTCTCGCAGGAGCAGCTCGAGACGGTCGAGGCGTTCTTCAGCCCGAGCAGGAAGCGCTACACCGCACCCTCGATCACCACCTTCCACAACATCCTCGCCGACCTGCCGCCTGAGACGCTGGACGACGCCATCGGCCGCTGGACCGCCCAGCAGGCCGGCGCCGACACGCCGCTCGCCATGGACGGCAAGGACATCCGCGGCGCCTCGAGGCAGACCGAGGACAGGCGGCGGATGATGGTCGCGGCGGTCGAGCACGGGACCGGCCTGGTGCTCCGGCAGGTCGAGGTCGAGGACAGGAGCAACGAGATCCCCGCGGTCCGGGCGCTCTCCGGCAGCCTCGACGTCACGGGCCGCATCGTCACCATGGACGCGATGCACGCCCGGCACGAGACCGCGCGCAGCCTTCTCGGACGCCGCGCCGACTACGTCGTCACCGCGGTCAAGGACAACCAGGAGACCATCCACGACGATCTCAGGGCGATCGACTTCGCCGGCGCGCCGTGGCACGAGACCGTCGACAAGGGCCATGGACGCCTCGAGCGCCGCCGCTGCGACGTCGTCGACCTCACCGGCGCCGAACGGGACGGCTACGCCGCCCTTCACGGACGTCGTCAGGCCATCCGCGTCGAACGCGAGCGCGAGGTCCTCAAGACCGGCGAGCACAGCCTCGAGGTGACCTGGTGCCTCACTTCGCTCGGCCCGGAACGCGCCGGACCGGAGGAGCTTCTCGAGCTGGTGCGCAACCACTGGACCATGGAGAACCGCGTGCACTACGTACGCGATTTCACCTACGACGAGGACCGGTGCAGGGCTCACGTCCGCAACCTGCCGCGCAACCTCTCCTGCCTGACGAACGCCGCCATCGCCATCGTGCGATGCGACGGTCGCTTCGGCTACATGCCTGAGGCCAACCGGCACTACGCCGCCCGCGCCCAGGAGGCCCTCGACCTGATCCTGGGCCCGCCCGGCAAATGATCCTTCGATCCTGACCGCGTGAAGGGCACGCGAAACGCGCCGCAGGACGGCGCGACGGGACAGCCGTGCCCGGACACGCCGAAAACCGTGTTCGGAAAGCTCAGGACGGCAAGCAAGCATCGTCGCAACCGGTGCGACGGTGGCTCGAACCGCCTCAGACACGCCCGCCTGCCGTCACCTCAGGCGCAGGAACCCGAAAATAAAATGGTCCTGCAGTGGATGCGCTTGCATTTGACTTGTTCCACAATTATGCAAACACTGTCCACTCCAGTCAGCGCCTGACAGTCCCTGTCTGCGATTTTCCTTGTTTTTCTGCATCTTCGCGTCTGCTTCGCTTTGCCAATGGCTGTCAGGGACGGCCCGGAATGACCTTCGTTTTGATTTCTCGTGTTGCCTTTCGTGTTGCACTTCAGCGCGTTTCGTGACAGACTGCATCCCATGGAAAACCGAAACTCTGCCAAGCGCGTGGCCCGGGTGAAGCTCACCCTGACGAAGCGCACAGTGGACGCCCTGAAGCCCTCAGACAAGATCTGGATCGCATGGGACGACAGGTTGACAGGCTTCGGCTGCCGCGTGCAGCCGTCGGGCACCAAGTCCTTCATCGTCAACTACCGCGCCGGCGACGGCGGGCGCAAGGCGCCCAACAGGCGCGTCGTCATCGGGCGCTACGGCCGGGTCGGCCCCGACGAGGCGCGCAGGAAGGCGCGCGACATGCTCGGGCAGGTCGCGCGGGGCGAGGACCCTGCTGGAGAACGGGCCGATGCGCGCGGCGTGCCGACGCTGGCCGAGGCCTTCGAGACCTACATCAAGGCGAATCCGAAGCGCAAGGACAAGACCGTGAGGCTCTACCGCCAGATCCTGCGGGGCAAGCTCGGCGACTGGGTGCGGCGACCGCTCGACGCCATCACCCGGCAGGACGTGGAGGACCGGTTCAACCGGATCACCGAGCGGCACGGCTGGGCGTCGGGGAACCAGGCGATGTCGCTGCTGCGTTCGATCTACCGCCGGCCCTGCGCCGACCACGAGGGCCTGCGCAACCCGGTCGATCTCTGTCAAGTCCAGTTCAAAACTGACCCAGGAATCGCGTTCAATTTTGACCCACCT
>VXPN01000491.1 GCA_009839535.1 Boseongicola sp. SB0662_bin_57
CCTGTCGTCAGGCGCGGGCCGCCCTTGGTGCCGAGAAGGATGATGCGATCAGCCACGGTGGAACTCCATGAGCGTCCGGTCTAGAGATTCACCATGATCTTTGGCATGCATCACGTAGGCGTGGTCACCACGGACATTGACCGACTGGCCGGGTTCTACAGCGACAACTTCTTCGCGGAGCGCCTTGGAGAGTTCCGGTGGGGGCCGGGTGACTCGGCGCTGACCACGCGGCTGGCGGCTGCCGGCAGTTCCGGCCGGATCGTCATGCTCGGTTTCGCAAGCGGGCGGCTGGAACTCTTTCAGTTCGAGGATCTTCCTGAACGCCTGCCCGACCGCCAGTTCGCTGTCGCAAAGCCAGGCTTCAATCACGTCTGCTTCGAGGTCGATGACTGCGCCGCGGAATACGCGCGGCTGAAGGCGTTGGGCATGCCCTTTCATGCCGGGCCGCTGACGATGCCCGCTGGCGGAGTCTTCGCCTATGGTCGTGACGTGGACGGAAACGTCGTGGAAATCCTTCAATCGCCTCAATTGACTGCCTCGTAGTCAACAGGTGTTCCGTGCCACCCGGCCCAGCGCTTCTCCCAGTAGAGGTTGTGAATGCGCGTCGAAACAGGGCCGGACCCTCGGCAAATCGGCTGCTGGTTGACTGCGGAGATCGGGATGATGCCGCCAGCACTGGAAGTCAGGAATGCCTCATCCGCGGCCATGAGATCGTCTACGGTCACTGTGCCCACTTCGACGTTCAGCCCGATCTCGGCGCAAAGATCCAAGGCCGTGAGCCGCGTGATTCCTTCGAGGCAGCCCGTTTCCGGAGTCGTGATCTTGTTCTCGCGGACCACGAAGATGTTCGATCCCGGCGCCTCGGTCAAGACGCCGTTCCCGTCTGTCAGGACGCTCCACTCGGCACCGGCTCTGCCCGCCTCCATCAGGGACATGTTCAGGTCGAGCGAACAGAAGTTCTTGGCGCGCGGGTCGACGGCGTTTGCGGGAATGCGGACGTAGTCTTTCGAGACATGCAGACGAATGCCGGCCTGCCGGTCCGCATCGTCCTTGATGAACACGTACGGGATCACGAAGGCGTAGAACCTGTTCTTGAAACGCTCCGCATGCAGCCGGTCACTGGGGTGCGGCAGGTTCGTGCCGCGGGTGATCGCCCACCAGGCATAAGCGTCCTTGAGTCCGGTGCGCGCAACCAGTTCGTTCAGCAATTCCGCCTCTTCGGCCTGAGTGAATCGATTTGAGAGCTTCATGCGGTCGCAGGAACGTGCAAACCGAGCCTGATGGTCTTCAAGGCGGAAGAACTGTCCGCGGCTGACAGAAACGACGTCGTAAACCGCATCGGCTCGAACCAGACCGAGATCGGTGATCGGCACCGCCGCCTCTCCCAACGGCACGAACCGGTCGATGACGTAGGCCGCACCCGCCGCCCATTCCTGCGCGCGCTCCATCGGCGCGTGGACGGGGTCGTTGGTCATGATGTCCTGCACTGCCAGGGGCGAAGGACCGTTCATGCAGCGCCTCCCGGTTGCCACGTGTCGCACAAGTCCAGCTTGATGCCGCTGTCCTCCGGATAGAGGCTGTGCGCCCGCACATCGGAAAAGGTCTCCCAGTGGATTGGGTCGTTTTCGTCACGGACGGTCATGTCAAACACGATGTCGCCGATGTCCTTGCGGCTGCATTCAAGGATCCGGGCATGGGAAGGGAACTCCGAGACGTAGCGCTGTGACCGGTCATCCTCGTCCATCCCGATGTCGTCAAGACCATGGGGCATCGCGATGGAGCGGATCACCAGCGCCGTGTCGCTGTCTTCCAGCCGGTGTGCATCGCCCATGGCCCAGGTGCGCTCCTTGACGTCGGCATCCGTCAACGCAGACGACCAGACTTGCTCGACCGACATCGCGTCCTTGTCGACGCGGTACTCCACGCCGCGCGAGAAGCTCTTGTGAAAAGGGATTCGCTCTTGACCCGGGCGTGCTCCGTAGATTCCGTTGTCGAATAGCACGATCGTTCCTTCGGACGTGACTCGATGGTTGTGCATGTGCCAAGGCCACCGGAAGTTCTGGCCCAACGGGGTGAGAAGCTTGCCTTGCAGCCGGGCCGGCCACCCATCGTGATCGCCGAGGATCCAGACTGTTTCGCCCGACTTTCGGTCAATCTTCAGTATGCAGTCCTGCAGACGCGGCGACACGAGAACGGAATCGTCGCTCGCGTCGTAGGCAACGCCGTTTCCGTGGGTCCAGTCGGCTGCGCCAGGAAACCCGCGGACATGCCAACAGGCATCCAGCGCGTCGTACCCGATCCGGCAGGGATCCAGGTGGTCGAAGCTGTCCCAGCTCCAGACCACTTCACCCTCGGGCGTGAACTCGACCACCATGTCCCCGACGATGTCTCGATCAGCCTTGCACCTTTCGGGTTCGTGGACCGACGCAGGCCAGGCACTCATGCGCCTTGAGTGCGCCGAAAGCGCCAGGAAGTTGTCGTTCGGCATCTGGTGGGGTTGATGATGAAGGCTGCGAACGTCAACTGGAATGCCGCCCTCCTCCGCTTCCTGTGGCCGCCCCGTCGCGTACCAGGCTCGGATGACGTTCCCGGCAACATCGATCTTTCGTGAACAGGACTCCGTGTCATGGACAAACAGGTTGCCGTTCGCCATCTGCGCGATGCCCGCCGCTCGTCGGCCGAGCTTGCGCATCCAGCGCATGCGGCCGCAATTGTCAACCGCGATTGGCATGCCCCAATGCGTGGACCACTTGCGCTGCGCAGCTGTCATGTCCGTGATGCGCCCGGCGGCGCGGCGACGAACGGTGATAAAAGTGAATCGTCCCGCCATGCGACTTGGCTGGGAGACATGCGTCCGCAGCGGCGGCATTTCGAGCGGCGAAGTCGGGACGTCTCGCGGTTGGTGCTCAAACGCCTTTGGCCACGTCACGGCGCCGTCCTGCCCGGCGATCTGCACCGTCAGCCTTGCCTCGCCTTCGTGATGGAATCCAGGCAGCAGGCAGCGGCCGTCCGTTGCCGGGAAGGTGATGGTCCAGGCATCGCCGTTCTGTTCGATCCTGACCCGGATCTCGTCCGCACCCGATGTCTTCACGTTCAGCCGGGCGACAAGCGGCGCGTGCTCTGGCCCGTGTTCGATGACCGGTTCTGCAAGGAACTGCGGCGTCGGCATTTGCGATCTCCCTGACGGTACAATGCAAAGGATGTCGCACGCAAAAAAGACGGGAATGCTTTTAACTGGTAGAAGAATTGCTACTTTCAGCAGATGTCCATTCCGGCGGCTGCCAAGCCACGCTTGCGTTCCTGATCAGGTCGTCGGCTATCTCGACGATGAGTGTCCGGATGTTGCGCTGGGCTTCCGTCATTTTCTCGACGCGCGGTCCGGCAAGGTGGACCGTGCGATTGAAACTGGGCAAGTCGATGTTGCGATGCGCGGCGAGCCCGGCGGCGATTTCGTCGTTGAACTGGGCAATGGGCGCAACGCAGAACCGACGGCCTCGCACGAGATACTCCCGCCGGATCTCGATCGAGGAGCACTCGATCAGGTCGGCCCACTTCGAACGGGTTTTCCTGAACCCGCGCTCGAGCTGTTCACGAGCCCAGATCGAGCGCACGTCGAGCACGACGGGAAGCTCTGCCACGTCCGCGATCTGCACGGGGTCAGGCAACGGCGCACAGAGGCCCGGAGGCCCGATCAGGCACAGGCGTTCGTTATAGACCGGAAGACTCTCTGACTCGTCTGTTTCGACGTCCCTGTCGAAGAACGCGAAGTCGCATTCTCCTGCCTCCCACATGCTTTCCAGATCCGCTGGAAACCCTTGGTTGAAGAGTAGCGTTATGCCCGGATGCCTGTCGAAGCCCAGTTCCATCAGCCGCGGCACCAGCACTCGGCTCAGGGACGGCGTGACGCCGATCCGGACTGTCCCCTCGCTGGTGTTTCGATGCCTGGACAATTCGCGTCGCGTGCTTTCGACCGCGCCAAGTATGTCTTCAGCGCGCTGGAACAGAACCTTGCCGACGGACGTCGGCCGCATGCCCCGCGAATGCCGGGTCAGCAGCTTCAAGCCAAGTTCCGCTTCCAGCTTCCGCACCTGCTGGCCGATCGCGGGCTGCGTCACGTTCAGCGCCTCGCTCGCCGCAGTCAGGCTCTCGTGCTTGGCAACGGCGTGAAAGTACTTGAGCTGGCGAAAGTCCATGGGCGCTCCCCTTGCTCCCTGTTGGCGCGAAAGATATTAGTCACGCTTTCCTCTCCTGTAAATCTGGGGCTATTGTCGCGGCCGACGTCGCTGTCCTACCTTCACGGACGGGGAGAAGGGATGACATGGTTGCGAGCGCTTCCAACGTACAGCCAGACAACGATGTCCTGGTCGAGATGTACCGGCGCATGCTCTTGATTCGAAAGTCGGAGGAACAGCTTTTCCGCGATGTGAAGCAGGGCCGGACGCCGGGGCAGGTGCATCTGTCCGACGGCCAGGAAGCGGTGGCCGTCGGCATCTGCGCCCATCTTGATGATAGGGACCAGATCACCTCGACCCATCGCGGACATGGGCACTATCTCGCCAAGGGCGGCGACGTGAATGCGATGTTCGCCGAGATCTACGGCAAGGCCGAAGGCATCTGCCGCGGCATGGGCGGATCGATGCACGTGGCCGACTTCTCGAAGGGGATCGTAGGCGCAAACGGGATCGTGGGTGCGGGGCTGGGCATTGCCACGGGCGCTGCTCTTGCCAATCGGCTCGAGGGGGAAGACCGTGTCGCCGTCTGCTTCTTTGGCGATGGAGCGGCCAACCAGGGGTCGCTGATGGAAAGCCTTAACATCTCCTCGCTCTGGAGGCTGCCTGTTCTCTTCGTTTGTGAAAACAACGGCTTTTCCGAGTTCTCACCGTCCGGCACGGTCACCTCCGGCGTGATCTCCGATCGTGCGAGGCCTTTTGGCATCCCGGTCTGGAACATCGACGGCAACGACGTCGTGGAGGTCTGGAAGACGGCGCTCGAGGCACTGGGGCACTGCCGTTCCGGTGCCGGGCCAGTCTTTGTCGAGGCACGGACCTACCGCTATTCAGGGCACTTCTCGGCCGAGGCAATGATCCTTGCCACTCCCTATCGTAGCGACGAAGAGATCGAGGCGTGGCGCGCCAAGGATCCTGTCGCAAGGACCCGCGCGCTGCTCGTTGACCGCGGGGCGGCGGACAATGCCGAGTGTGAAAGCTTGGAAGCTGAGGCGGACGCGCGCGTGGAAGCAGCCGTGGCCTACGGCGAGGCGGGCGCCATGCCGGAACCTGGCACGGCGGAGCGGTTGATGCGGGCAGGATCCTGATGCCGCGAATGCGTTTCATACAGGCGATCAACCTCGCGCTTGTCGAAGAGATGGAGCGCGACCCAAGGACGATTTTGATCGGTGAAGATGTCGAGGCCTCCATATTTGGCGACACGCGTGGCCTTCTTGATCGTTTCGGTGCGGATCGAGTGCGCAACACGCCAATCTCCGAGCAGACGCTGACGGGGATGGCCGTAGGTGCGGCGGCATGTGGCCGTCGCGTCATCCTGCACATGATGTTTTCGAACTTCATCTATACGGGCTTCGATGCCATCGCCAACCAGATGGCGAAGCTCAGGCTGATGAGCGGAGGGCAGGTAGCCCTGCCAATAACGGTGATTGCAAGTTACGGCGGTGGACGTTCGACTGCGGCCCAGCATTCGGACACGCCCTTTTCGCTCTTGATGAACC
>VXPN01000341.1 GCA_009839535.1 Boseongicola sp. SB0662_bin_57
GCATCCTGCACGCCCGCGAAGACCTGCACCGACTTCGATCCCCAGATCGAGACCGGAATCGAGATGTTGTTCACGACGTGCAGCATCGCGACCGTGATGATGAAGGAGAGCAGGAACCAGTTCGCGACGTAGATGTGCCTTTCGCGCCGGTTGAAGATCGTGCCCATGTAGACGGCGAGGAACGCGACCCAGACGATTGCCAGCCACAGGTCGACATACCATTCGGGTTCGGCGTATTCCTTGGATTGCGTCGAGCCGAGGACGTATCCCGTGGCGGCCAGCACGATGAAGAGGTTGTAGCCCCAGAACACGAACCAGGCGAGGTTGCCGCCCCAGAGCCGCGTTCCGCTGGTCCGCTGCACTATGTAGAACGACGACATGATGAGCGCGTTGCCGCCGAACGCGAATATGACCGCGCTCGTGTGCAAGGGCCTGAGCCGGCCGAAATTGGTGTACGGCTGTCCCCAGTCGAAGTTCAGGGCCGGGTAGGCGAGCTGCAGCGCGATCACCACCCCGACGAGAAAGCCGACGATGCCCCAGAAGCCGGTGGCTATCACTCCGGCCCGGATGACGTCGTCCGCATAGCCGGAAACGTCGACGACCGGCCGTCTTTCGCCGACCAGGCCGACCTGCCAGACGAACAGTCCGGCGGCGACCAGCATGATCAGCAACGCATGCACCTGGTAGGCAAGGTCATGCCCCCAGTTCGCGGCGAGTGCCGCAATCAGGGCCGTCAGGCCCAGCAAGGTCAGTTTCAGCGTATCCCACATGATTGGATTCCCGGGATTGATTGGTGGTCGCAGCGCCTGGGCGGGATTGATTCTGCGCGTGGCGCGGGATGTTCCGTCGGAAGCTTGGGCAGGTCTGTTGGCATTCTCGACTCAGCGTTCGCCAAGGACGTCCGGACGGCAAGTCCGCCGTGCCCGGTGCAACCCGATTGGCAATTTTCGCCGGGACCTTTCACCAAAGCGGTTGCCGTTGCCTTGATCCATGTCAAGGCGATCCGCCAATTTGTGGAATCGGGTGATCTGACAGGTTCCGTGAGCGGCAGTCGGCGTTGCCTGGTGCATGCGCTGCCTCACCGCACCGCACATGTCTGATGGCCCGCCGGGAGCGACGGGCTAGTCCGCATTTTCAAGTTCCGCCTCAAGGCGTGACGTGTCCGGAATGATGACGCGCCGCGCCGTCTCCAGCTTGATAAGGCCGTCCTTGCGGAGTCTGGACATCTGCCGGCTGACGGTCTCGATGGTAAGGCCCAGATAGCTTGCCGTCGCTTCGCGCGAGAGAGGCAGATCTATCTGGACCGGCTGATCGACATCTTCCGGCAACACGGATCGGCGCACAACGAGCATCAGGAAGCTGACAATCTTCTCGCGCGCTGTAAGGCGTCCGAGCAGAAGCATCCAGTTCCGGGCCGCGTCGAGCTCGTCGAACGCCATTTCCAGGAGCCGTTTCCGGATGCCTGGCGCGGATTCGACCAGGTCTTCAAAGGGCTTTCGCCTGAAGCAGCAGAGCGTCAGGTCGGTGACGGCTGAAATGTCGTGCGCGCAGGAGTCATGCCCCGGTCGCCCGATGAAGTCTGAAGGCAGCAGCATGCCGGTAATCTGCATTCTTCCGTCAACCGTGGTCTTCGAGAGGGTCGCGACGCCAGACACGATGGAGGCGACGACATCCAGTCTTTCGCCGCGGAGCGCGACGGCCTGGCCTGCAGGGACCGACTTGTAGAACTTGATGGCGTTCAGCTTGTCGAATTCCTCGTCATCGCCTGCGGCGCAGACGGCCCGGTGTCTCACCGGGCAGTGCCGGCAGTCCAATCTCAGATCTTCGGTACGCGCAATCTTCACGGCAAGCTCACAACCTGATCTCTCAACGGGGCATCCGACGTTGTCCGTGAAGGCGACGTTACATCAATTCCTTGGAGCGGCCATAGGGATTCTGGGACCCGAGACAAATCGTCACCCGCGTCCGGCTTCGGGACGGTTCCGAAGGGAAGGAGTCGTGGCCTTGCGGTGCCGGAAAACGCAGCCGTTGTCAGCCTCGCATCCTGCGGAAGGTCCTGGCTCCCCTACGGATTCGTCTCGGCTTGGTGCGCCGCAGCGAATTCCGCCATGCTGTTGAACCGGAAGTCTGCATGCGGCGCGCTTCCGGGGTCCATCGTTGCGCCGAAGCCTTCCTTGCCATGTCGACGATATATCCAGCAATTCGCCAGTCCGAACCCGTTTGCCGGGGCATGGTCATGGAACAGGCTTTCGGCCACGTGCAGGATCTGGGACTTGTCGAATCCCTGCCTGCCGAGCGCCGCGATCATGTACTCGAAGTTCCGTGGGGCCGGCTTGTACGAGCCGACGTCCTCCGCCGTGTAGATGCTGTCAAACTCGACGTGAAGCTTCGCGCTGCTCCCGGCAAAGCTGACGTTGTCCGTGTTGGTCAGGACGGCCAGCCTGCAGTGCTTTTTCAGGTACTCCAGCGCTTCCGCGCTGTCCGGAAAGGCCGGCCAGGATCCCACGGTTGCGCCGTATGCCTTGCACTCTTCCCAGGACGCGGTGACGTTCCATTCCTCGGCGAGGCGCCGGTAGACGACCGGCAACAGATCGCGATACAGCTTTGACGGCGTCAGACGCTGGATCGTGGATTCGTGATATGCGTGGGCCTCGAGGATCTCGTCGCGGACGAGTGAGTGGCTGACGCGATCGGTCAGCGGCTTCAGTCCTTCGATGATCCCTGTTTCCCAGTCAATGAGCGTGCCGTAGACGTCAAATGTCAGGATCTTGAAATTGCCGAGTTTCAAGTCTCTCCCCTTTCGATCAGAGCGGTTTCCGGCAAGGCGCATGCGGCCGGAACCAATTCAATGGTTGTCCGGCGAGCCCTGGCGGTCGCGGTTTCCGAACCACATGCGCTGAAACAGGCCGTCATGCAGGTAGAACTGGTGATAGAGGGCGGCACAGGTGTGCAACAGCACGAGAAGGACGAGAAGGTTCGATATCAGCCCGTGTGCCAGACGTGGAGCAAGCGTGGACAGGTTGGCTGGCAACGGCTCGCCGTTTCCGCCGAAGACGATCGGAAACAGGCCGCCGGACAGGGCCGTGCCCAACCCGCTGAGCACCATGAGCGCGATCAGCAGGTACATGATCCAATGGGTTGCGATGCCGGTCTTGTCCAGAAACGCACTCCCCGTTTCGGCATGAGGAGGCTTTGCCGAAGCGAGCCGGACGGCCAGCCGCAGGATCAGGAGCGCCCCCAGGGCAAGGCCGACTGTCATGTGGCCCGCGAGCCCTTGCAGCTTCTGTGGATCGGCATTGCTCATGGTGGACAGGAACACCTTTCCGAAGAAGAGCGACACGACGACCATGACTGCCATGATCCAGTGCAACGCAACCAATAACGGGTGGTACCTGGTCATTCCTGTCTTCCCTTGTCCGATCAGCTTGCTGCGACCCAATTTCAAGGCACCTGCCGCCGTAGTCAACTCCTGCACAGATCCGGCTTCCAGGCGCCGCGTGACTGGTTCGGCAGGTGGCGTGCTGCCTACGGGTCGGCTCCTTTGACGGTCCTGCCGGTTGCCCGGGCGGCGTTCCCGACGCCAGCGACCAGTTCAACGCGGCCGGAGTCGGACGTCGCGAGCTGTCGACTGGAATCTCCCGCGCACATGGCCTTCAGGTCCGTCAGGATCATGTCGCCGATCAGGTGGCGGCCGCCTTGAACCGCCGCCGCGCGGTGTGGCGAGAGAATGACATTGGACACCTGCCTGACTGGATGGTCCTGCGGCAGCGGTTCAACGGGGAACACGTCCGCGGCGACCCGTATTCGCCCTGTCATCGCCGCCGCCACGAGCGCGTCGAAATCCACCAGATGCGCCCGGCTCAGGAGCACGACAAGCGCATGGTCCGGAAGCAGGGCAAGCAGGTCTTCCGAGATGATGGCCCTGTTCCGGGATGTCGGGGCAGCCGTGACAAACAGGCAGCGAGACCACTTCAGCAAGTCTTCGAGACTGCACAGTTCCACGTCGAACTGGCTCACATCCTCCTGCGCCAGCCAGGGATCATGAGCCCTGACTCCCGGACGAAACGGGGCGAGCAATCCTGTCAGTTCCCTGGCGATCTGTCCAAAGCCGACAAACCCGATCCTGGTGCCGTGCAGCGAGAAATCGGTCGCCGGGTTCTCCTGCAGCCAGCCTTCATTGCCGCTTCGAAACGCCTCGTGTTCAGTGACCAGCCCGCGCGCGCCTGCGAGGGCCATGGCCAGTCCCATTTCCGCGACGGATTCCCGAAATCCCGGAGCGCACGAAAGGACCTCGACGCCCCTTGCGGCACATGCCTTGTAGTCTATCGTGTCAGGAAAGGCGCCGGAAACCTCGATCACTGCGCGAAGCTTCCGGGCGCCGCCGAGCATCTTTCGCGTGACGGTGGGCGTCGCGGATATCCACGCGGATGCTGACGGCCAGGCCGCGTCAAAGGCGTCACTGGAGATCGGTTCGTCCCTTCCCCAGATCACGTCGAACTCTTCCTGCAAGGCCAGGAGCGTGCCCTGCGAGAACAGTTCGGCCATGGTTCGCCAATGCGGATCGAGTATGACGGCGGGCTTCGTCACAGGGCTTCGTCGAACAAGTGCGCATGCGCCGGGTCGAAGTCGAACGAAACCGCGTCTCCCGGATGCAGGATCGTGTCCTCGGGCAGCGCCGCAACGACGCTGTCATCCGAGTTCAGGCGGACGTCCACGATCGTTTCGCTGCCCAGCCGTTCGGTCAGGACCACCCTGCCGTTGAGTGGCCCCGTGCCGTCCGCAACGGGCCTCAGCTGCTGCGGTCGAATGCCGAGCGTCGCCTTCTGGCCGGCCGTGAAGCGGCGTTCACCCGTCTTGACGTCAAGACCGCTGATCGCAGGGCCGGAGATCCTGACCGTTCCGGCGTCCGCATCGTCCACGGAGACCGCGATGAAATTCATGGACGGCGCGCCCAGGAAGCCGGCGACAAACAGGTTGGCGGGGTTGTGATAGAGGTCCATCGGCGCGCCCGCCTGCATGACTTCGCCGTCCCGCAGCACGACGATCTTGTCGGCGAGTGTCATGGCCTCGACCTGATCATGGGTCACGTAGATCATCGTCGTCTTCAGCTGGGAATGCAGGGTCGCGATTTCCTGGCGCGTGCTCATTCGAAGGGCCGCGTCGAGATTCGACAACGGTTCGTCGAAGAGAAAGACCGACGGGTCGCGCACGACGGCTCGGCCTATGGCCACCCGTTGCCGCTGGCCGCCCGAGAGCTGGGAAGGGCGACGGTCGAGAAGGTTCTCCATCTGGAGCATGCGCGCGGCCTCTGCGACCTTCTGCTCGACGACGCTCCTGCTTTCCTTGCGGATGGTGAGGCCAAAGGCGATGTTCTCGCGCACGGTCATGTGCGGGAAGATCGCGTAGGACTGGAAGACCATTGCGACGCCGCGTTCCTTGGGCTGGAGGTCGTTGACGACGCGGCCGCCGATGCGAAGCTCGCCGCTGGAAATGTCCTCGAGCCCGGCGATCAGCCTCAATAGCGTTGACTTGCCGCAACCCGACGGGCCCACGAAGACGACGAATTCCCCGTCCGCGATGTCGATGTCGACACCCCGGATCACCTCGACCGTCCCGAATCGCTTGCGAACGTTGGAGAGTTGAATGCCAGCCATGTCAGCGCTCCAGGGTCAGGGTGCCGTCCGCGCGTCGG
>VXPN01000239.1 GCA_009839535.1 Boseongicola sp. SB0662_bin_57
ACCCGACGCTCTTCATCCTGACAGGCATCGTGGTCGGCGCGGGCATAGGAGCCGGATCGTTCCCGATCATCATCGGCGCGCTTGGAAAGATCGTCTCCGAGGAGCGGCGCAGCTTCATTCTTGGCCTCGGCACGGCCGCAGCTTCCCTCGGCATGTTCATGGCCGCACCGGCGGCAACCACGATGATCGGGTCGATTGGCTGGTCGTCCGCGCTGATCGTGATCGGAGCCACCTTTGCCCTGATCCTCCCTGTCCTCGTGTTCATCGCCCGGGTGGCGAGGCCGAGCGCGTCGGGGTCCTCTGCCATGGACTTCGGCAACGCGCTTGGCATGGCATTCAGGGACAGGAGCTATCTCTGCCTGTTCTTCGGGTTCTTCGTCTGCGGGTTTCACGTTGCCTTCATCCAGACGCACCTGCCGGCCTACGTGATTGACGTGGGGATGGCGGCCTGGATCGGCGGATGGTCCCTGGC
Organism: Boseongicola sp. SB0662_bin_57; assembly: GCA_009839535.1. Classification (GTDB taxonomy): domain Bacteria; phylum Pseudomonadota; class Alphaproteobacteria; order Rhodobacterales; family Rhodobacteraceae; genus JAJEFO01. The sequence continues at coordinate 473 of VXPN01000239.1, forward strand.
ACTGATCGGGCTCTTCAACGTCGCAGGATCTTTCCTCTCGGGTTGGTCAGGCCAAGTCTACTCCAAGAAATGGGTGCTGAGCGGAATCTATTTTGCGCGCGCAGTTGTCATCACTGCCTTCGTGCTGGTTCCAGTCACCGAATTCAGCATCCTCGCCTTCTCGGCCGTCATGGGACTTCTCTGGCTGTCAACGGTTCCGTTGACCATGGGCCTCGTCGCGCAGACGCAAGGGCTGAGGTTCCTGTCGACATTGGCCGGTCTCGTTTTCCTGAGCCATCAGACAGGGAGCTTCCTTGGCGCCTGGCTGGGTGGGCGGATCCATGACCTCAACCAGGACTACACGCCGATGTGGTGGACGGCGGTTGCGCTCGGTCTGCTCGCCACCCTCCTGCACATCCCCATTCGCGAATCACCGGGTCCTCTTGCGCTCGCCGAAGAGTCCTGAGCGGCGCGCGGCTTTGACCAAGTCGGGCTGCGCAATGGACAGCGGATAACGATGAGGGCAGGATCAGGTGCAGAAGCGAACGCGACTGGACACGCTGACACGGTGCTTGTGCGTTGACCGCAAAGCCGTCGGAAGAGCTGCGGCCCGAGCACTGGTTCAAGCCGGGCGACCAGAAATCCATGGGGCATCGGAGCCGTGAAATGCAGCAGAGCCTTGCCCTTAACGACTGGGAGCGAGCGCTCGTCATCGTCGTCGTCAACGCATGGTCCAGTCCCTTGTCATGCCGCCGTCACAGTCGAAACCGTCCGGAACGAGCGCGCAGGACCGATTCCTGGCCACCGTCGGCGGACGACGAGACACAAACGGGATGGGGCAGGGTTTCTTCCGCGGCAGTCGACAATTCCAATTTGGCATCCTCTTCCGTGATCCGTTGGCGGCCGTCCCTTCCCCGGCTTGCCTCAATGGCATTCTGACTGTCACGAGAAACACATGGATCCGAACCTGCTTCTGCTTGCCACCACCGCGATTCTGCTGGGCGGTTTCCTGAAAGGGGCGACCGGCGCTGGAGCACCCGTGGTTGGCGTCCCGATCCTGGCCGCGATTTTCGATGTACAGTTCGCAGTGGCAGTCTTTTCCGTGCTCAACCTGTTCTCGAACATCTGGCATTCGTACGCCTATCGAAAGTACCGTGGGCCGTTCCGGCTGGTCTACGGTTTTGCGATAGCGGGTTCGGCAGGGGCGATTGCCGGATCAGTCCTGCTTGCATCCCTGCCCACCGATGTCCTGATGGCTTCGCTGGCCGCCATGGTGCTCGCGTATATCGCCCTGCGGCTCCTTCAGCCAGGCTGGGTGCTGAATCGATCGGCCGGGATGCGGCTCGTGCCCTACGTCGGCATCGCTGGAGGATTGATGCAGGGGGCCGGAGGAATCTCCGCGCCAGTCTCTGTAACCTTCCTGAATGCCATGCGTCTTCCCAGAGAAGAGTTCATTGCGACGATATCGGTCTTCTTCGTCACCATGTCGGTCGTGCAAATCCCGTCTCTTGCCTACCTTGGCATCCTGACGATAGACCGCTCGCTCCTGGCGATGGCAGCCGCTGTTCCCTTGTTCCTCTCCATGCCGCTCGGCGAGTGGGCGGCCAGATACATGTCAAAGGCGGTGTTCGACCGGATCGTTCTAGTTCTGCTCGCCGTGATTGCAGTCCGGCTGATCTGGACATCGGTCAGCTAGCCCGGATCGCTCGCCAAAATCGACGTTCGCTGCGCCGCAAACTGAATCGGAGCGACTCTTCCGGACTTTCAGCCGCGATGGCGGCGATCGTTGCTCGCGCGGCAGCTTCACGTGCGCTCGGGGCTGTTCGCCCGAGGGAACGAAAGGGAACCATCTGCGGCCGGCATGTCGCTAGCGACGGCGTCGGGCACAGGAGAGAATTCCAAAAAACTGAAGGCCCGACCGAAGTCGAGCCTTAGTGGTTGTCCATTACCGTGGTCTGCTAGACCCTCAGCAGTTGCTTTGGCGGCTCTGCGTAAGGTTGACATGACAGTGACCTCGAAAGTCGAACCTGCCTGAACCTCATCCAGGCGAAGAAGACCGGAATGTCAAGAAAATCCGTCCAGGCTACTCTCCCTCAAGCCTTCCACCCCAAGGACCATGCGGCGACGCGACAGAGACGCCCGTCCAGTCGGACGAATTCCTGATCTGGCATCAATTGCGACCGGATGGGAGGGAGCGGTCGCGCTCGTCGGCAAGTCCGCGAACAAGCGTTCGGCGCTCATCACGCGAGAACCGAACTGAACGCGTGGGATTCCTGCCAAATTGGTCGGGGCTCGAAAAACAGGCGTGATCTTGCGAGCGCTCAGCCCGGCCTGTCGCCGCGCCCGCCACCAAGGAACCGGCTTCCAATTTCCCACATCATTGATGTCCAACGTGCGCCACCGGCGATGTCGCTCAGGCGACCAAGGCCGCGCCACATGACGATGCTGCCCGGCGGCGGGCCCATTGTCCGGACAGCAAAGCCGACAAGCCTGGCAATCTTGATGAGGTACCGTGAGAGTGTTCCGGCAGAACGGGAGTGGCCGGCCGGATCGGGAACCAGGCGATCGAGGATGCCCAGCGCCAGCTCGGACAGGACCAAGGGCGCTCCTGGGTCCGGCTTGATCCGGTTGAGCACCGTCAGCCGGAATTCGCGCCAACCCTGGATGCAGGACACCGCAAGCAACCGGACCAGCCGATCGGCGGCTCGCAGTCGCGCCTGCCATGCGTGCACTCGAGTTCCGGCCCCGCATGGTCGCTGAAGTGATCTCGCATCCCTCCGGTCCGGAATGCTTCAATCCAGGTCCGTGCGGCCGTGATCCGGTGCGACTGCCACCTACCGAAGCGACAACTTTCTGGCGGGTTTGCACCCACCAGAAAAACGCGCCTTTCCATGGCGTGCAGAAAGTCGGGATCGGTGCGGTCTAGGGACTGATGCGCCGGCACCAAATTCCCTTGTTCATCTCATCTGTCCTGGAAGGAACAATGCGATCTGCGGAAATGCGACGAGCAATGCAAGGCATGCCGCCATTGCGACCCAGAACGGCAGGACGCCTCGAAAGATCGTGCCCATTGGAACGCCCGCGGCAACGCCCTTGACGACGAAGACGTTTATGCCGACGGGCGGCGTGATCAGGCCCATCTCGATCACGACAACACAGATCACCCCGAACCAGATCGGGTCAAACCCCAGACCGGATATGATCGGAAACACCACCGGCATCGTGACAACCAGCATGGCGAGACCATCGAAGAACATGCCAAGAATGATGTAGCCAACCAGGATCAAGGCCAGGGTTCCGTAAGGACCGAGGCCGAAAGCCTCAAGCTGCAGCGCAAGGGTTTCGGGAATGTGCGTGAGTGCGAGGAACGGCCCGAAGACATGTGCTCCGATAATGATCAGGTACAGCATCGCGGTCGTCGTCACGGTCTCAAGCAGGATTTCGGGCACCTCGCGGAATTTCACGGCGCCCGTCCCAAGCGCCAGAATCGAGACAAGGGTCGCTCCTACGCCGGCGGCCTCGACTGGCGTGAAGACGCCAAGATATATGCCCCCAATGGATGCCAGGATGACTCCGATCAACGGCAGCGATCTGAGGGACGCCATCAGTTTCTCGCCTGCAGTCGTGCTTGGACCGACAGGACCGGCTTCGGGCCGCACCGACGTGATCGTCAAGATGACAGCCACGAAGAGGAGCGAAAGCAGAATGCCGGGCAAGATGCCGGCGATGAAGAGCTTGCCAATGCTCTCTTCGGTCAGGATCGCATAGAGCACGAAGCCGGTGGATGGCGGGATCAGTATGCCAAGCGTGCCGCCAGCAGCGACTGAACCTGTCGCGAGTCCGTCGGCATAGCCGAACCGCTTCATTTCGGGCAGGGCGACCTTCCCGATGGTCACGGCGGTGGCGACGGACGAACCTGACACGGCGGCAAACGCGGCGCAGCCCAGAACCGTGGATGACGCCAATCCGCCCCGCAACCTGCCGACCCAGGCATAGGCCGCTTCGTAGAGCCGCTGGGAATAGCCTGCTGCCCCGGCCATGTTTCCCATGAGCACGAAGAGCGGAATGATCGAAAGCGAATAGGCTGTTATTGACGTATAGGTCTCCGACGACATGGTGGCGATGGCCGCCCGTTGCCCGTCGATGACCCAGATCCCTCCGAAGCCGACAACAAGAAGGGCCATTCCCACCGGCAACCTTGCCACAAGGCAAAAGAACAGCGCGGCGATCCCCCAGGCTCCGATCAAGGTCTCACTCATAGTCGACCACGCCTTGCCGAAACTGTCCAACCAACTGTGCGGCGAGAACCACTGCAAAGAGGCCCATGCCAAAGGCAATTGCGCCGTACGCAATCCAGACCGGAATCTCTATCATGTTGGTCACGTCGCCGTACTCGTGGGCATCCAGCATCTTGTCCCAGGACTTCCGGACCAGGAGATAGAGCACGATGCAGGAGACGACGCGAGCAAAGACGTCGCCCGCAAACCTGCCCAGCGCCCCGATCCTGTGATCCAGGATGTCCACACGGATGTGTCCGTTCTGAAAGGTGGTGAGGGGCATCGCCGCCATGACCACGAGCGACATTCCGATTTCAACCAGTTCCTGGTCGCCGAGAATGGGCTGGTTGAGCACATAACGGGCGAACACGGCGGTGCTGACCAGAAGCACCAGCCCGAAAAGGACGAGGCCGCCCAGGAGAGCGACCCCTTTGAGGAGGCGCTCGGGAGACTCCCAAACGCCCCAAAGGCTGTTGTGACCGTCTGCCATTACTGCCGCAACGCGGCGGCCCACGCGGAGGCTTCGATCCCCTCGGCATCAAGTTCTGCAATCACTTCGGCCGCAAGACTGTCGCTCGCCGCGTTGAACTCGGCGGCGGCTTCTGCCGAAAGCGTGTGGACTTCGCCCCCCTCGGCGACCCACTTCTTCAAGGCCCTTTCAGAGGCATTCGTCATGGTGACTCGACCGCCTTCGGACATCTCGGCACCCGTCAAGTCGGTCAGCTTGGCCTGGGTATCGGCGTCAAGCGCCTCCCAGCTGTCCCGATTCATGACCAGCATGAACACGGAGTTCGTGGCGTTCATGCCAGCGGTGATGTACTTGGTCACTTCGCCCAGCTTGAAGCTTGTCAGCACCGAGGCGTCCACGAGGACGCCGTCCACGACGCCGGTATCCAGCGACTGGTAGACCTGCGTGATCGGCATGGA
>VXPN01000094.1 GCA_009839535.1 Boseongicola sp. SB0662_bin_57
CGCGTGCCGCGTTGCTCGATAGGACACGTCCACATGTGGCAGACCCTAGGTGAGTGCGCAAAGGTGCACAACGCAAAATTCGACACGGCCAGAGGCGTCACTTCCTGCCGGAATCAGGCTCGGTGCGCCGTTCCGCGATCTCGTCGATGAGACCCCAGTCCCTGGCTTCCTCAGGCGTCATGAAATTGTCCCGTTCCAGGGCGTCCTCGACCTTCTTCAGGGACTGCCCGGTGTGCTTCACGTAAATCTTGTTGAGCTGCGTCTTGAGCCGCTCGGTCTGGCGCGCATGGATCATGATGTCCGTCGCCTGCCCCTGGTAGCCACCGGACGGCTGGTGCACCATGATCGAGGAATTGGGCAACGCCATCCGCATGCCCTTCTCGCCCGCCGCGAGAAGAAGCGATCCCATTGACGCCGCCTCCCCCACGACAAGCGTCGCAATTCCGGGGCGTATGTACTGCATCGTGTCGTAGATCGAGAGACCGGCAGTCACGACTCCGCCGGGGCTGTTGATGTACAGCGAGATCTCCTTTGAGGGATTCTCCGCCTCCAGGTGCAGGAGCTGTGCCACGACGAGCTGGCTCAGCCCGTCATGGACAGGCCCGTTCACGAAAACGATTCGCTCCTTCAGGAGGCGCGAGAAAATGTCGTAGGCGCGCTCTCCCCGGCTGGTCTGTTCGACCACCATCGGAACCAGGTTCATGTATGTCTCGAACGGATCTTTCATTTGCCGCACTCGCCCGAATTGAGGTGTTGTCCTGCCTTGCCGCGTGTCAGTGTCTTAGTGGCCGCCGTCTGGGGCTTCAAGGGCACCGGGACGGCCGAAGGAACATTTCCGAAGGCGGTGCCATGTCGCTGCAACGTGCCGCCGTCGGACTTTGGTGGCCGGGCAGCCTGCCCCTCGATCTGCACCATGCCGTGGAGAGCATCCATTCCCGTCAAGATGCCGTGGACGCCCGGCTCCGAAGACTTGTCGATTGCCCTCCGCACCGCCTTGGCTCCCGCGACACGGTTCGTCTCGACGCATGCGCTGTCCCGGACGGAAATCATCCTGCTTGCCTTCGTACCTGGCAGGCGTCAATTTGCCGCCATGGCACAGGCAACCACACTGCCCCGGAACAATTCGGGGATTGAAACCGCCATCGGCGTGCTGAAGCAGCGGTTCGGCGAGCGGCTTCAGACCGGACGCCCGGTCCGTGAGCAGCACGGCCACACGACCACCTGGATCAGGAACCAGCCGCCTGACGCAGTGGTCTTTGCGCGGTCTACGGAAGAGGTCGCCGACGTCGTCAGCGTGGCGGCCGCACACAAGGCGCCCGTCATCGCCTACGGCACCGGCACGTCGCTTGAAGGTCATGTCAACGCCCCGGCAGGCGGAATTTCAATCGACGTGAGCCAAATGAACAAGGTGCTCGAGGTTCACGCGGAGGATCTCGATGCAGTCATCCAGCCGGGTGTCACGCGCAAGGCGCTGAACGAGGAGTTGCGTGACACCGGGCTCTTCTTTCCCATTGACCCCGGCGCAGATGCGTCCCTGGGCGGCATGGCGGCGACCCGTGCATCGGGCACGAACGCCGTGCGCTACGGAACGATGCGGGACAACGTGCTGAGCCTGGAAGCGGTGCTGCCATCGGGCGAGATCATCCGGACCGGGCGTCGAGCGAAGAAGTCGAGCGCGGGCTATGACCTGACAAGGCTCCTCATCGGGTCGGAAGGCACGCTCGGCATCATCACCGAGCTTACCTTGAAGTTGCACGGAATTCCCGAGGCCATGTCCTCGGCGCGCTGCACGTTTCCCGCAGTCGATGCCGCCTGCCAAGCCGTCATCACCACCATCCAGATGGGCGTGCCGGTCGCACGCATCGAGCTTCTGGACGCAGATTGCGTGGCCGCCATCAACGCCTATTCCAAGCTTGATCTCCCGGTGAACCCGCTCCTGCTGCTCGAGTTCCATGGCTCGGAGCCGGAAGTGGCTGCACAGGCCACGACCTTCGGGGAGATCGCCGACGAATTTGGCGGTACAGGCTTTGAATGGACATCAAGTCCCGAGGAACGCACCCGTCTCTGGCAGGCGCGCCATGACGGTTACTGGGCGCTTCTCGCAACACGGCCAGGCATGGACACGATCGCGACGGATGTTTGCGTGCCGATCTCGAATCTTGCGGAGGCCGTGGAGCGTTCGCAGGAAGAGGCCCGCAGGCTGGGACTCTACTCACCGATTCTGGGGCATGTCGGCGACGGCAATTTCCACAACACCGTGCTCTTCGACAAGGACAATGACGAAGAGCGAGCGAAGTGCGAGCAGTTCGTTGCATGGCTTGCCGAGCTTGCAATCGAACTGGACGGAACGGTCACCGGTGAGCACGGCATCGGCCAAGGAAAGATCGCATCCCTCTCAAGCGAATTGGGCGCTGCCACAGAGATCATGTCGGCCATCAAGACGGCCCTCGATCCCGACAACATCATGAACCCCGGCAAGATCGTGCTTCCAGGCTGACAACGTCGCCGTCGTCCGGGTACAGCAAGCCTGATCGCCTTCTTCCACATGCCGCGCCTGTCACGCCATCTCTGGCGGCATGAACGCGGATCCAGGAATCAATGCAGGGCGTGTCCGGTTCAGTTGGAGAAACGTGCCGCATTCTTGCGGCCGTTCGCGCGCTCCGCCGTCCCGATGGTGTCGAGGGCTTTGCCGACGGCCCGCCGCAGGGCTTTACGGGGCCGGGCAGCCGCGTTCCGCAGACGATGCATGATCCTGGCGAATGCCTGTTCGATCGTGTTCAGACGGGCACATTTCGCTTTCCTGGCGTAGGGAGCATGCCTGGAGGTTCCCCCAACGGGTCTGCCCTGCGGGACTGATTCGCTCCGTCAGTGCGCAAGCCAGCCGGAGCGCGATGTCAGGACGCTGCCGCTCCCGTTCCTCCACCTCCCGCCGCTACGTCTCGCGGACACTCGTTCGCTCAGCGCCATTTTCGACGATCCGTGCCGTGAGCCTGGCGAGTTCCGGAAGCCATTCGGGTCTGTGAACCGCCGCCAAGGGCCGGCCGCGCCTGTCGGCCGATGGCCCGCAGCCGGAGATCTCGCGGGCGATTTCATCCCTTTCGTCGGAGGACAGCGCGGACAGCGCCAAGTCGAGGGACGCGCCGTCGCGCTCGGCGGCGGTGCACAGGTCGTAGAAGTCACGCGAGAGGAACTCGCCGTGTTCATGCAATCGCAGGACGAGCTTCCGGGCAAGGATTTCCGCCACGGGTTCGAGCGTCAGGCCGAACCGCGCCTCCCGCTCCGCGCCGGTCCCGGCGTCCAGCAGCGGTTCCGTCGCCGAGATCCTGAACTCGCCCTCCGGAAAGACCCCGTTCAGCCACCCTCGGCCGAACCTGACGCTTCGCGCGCCGGCCTCTACGGCCAGGGTCCTGGCATCCTCGCCGGCTCGGTGCAGCAGGTCCGGCGCGACGCACAGGACGACGTCCGTGCTTCGCCGGTGGCGCCAGCGCGCCGCCAGCGCCGTCCCTCCCCCGATCCGGACATCGTCCCTGTTCCAGATCCTCGGGAGGAGCGGGCCGACGCGTTCCAGGATGGCATCGGCCGGCGCCGGTATCGCCAGACCTGTCATCCCTCCCAGCCGGGGACGACGCCCGCTCAGCCGTTTGGCCGGACCGCGAACTGGTTCAGCCAGCGCGGCAGGGCGCCGCGTGTCAGGCCGCAGTCGTGCACGGCCCGCGCGATGTGCCAGGCGCTGATGGCGTCCTTGCGGCGGAGCTGCGGATAGTCATGCCCGCGAACGTCCTCCAGCAGCTCGGCCATCAGGGCCCGCTGCCTGTCATCCGTCATGCCCAGCGTCAGCCAGTCGAACAGTTCTGCCGGGCTCGGCTTGCCCGTATACCCGGCGAGATGGCGGGCGATCAGGCTCTCGAGCAGGAGGTGGTCAGGATCCATGGGAAACAGCACGGCGCGCGCGATGTCGTTGTCGAACCACTCGATCGGCATGGGCGCGTAGCGGAAGCGCTTTTCGAGGGGCTGGACGATGTCGTCCCATGGAATCACCTTTCCCTTTCCGCTGATGTCGTTGCCGTGGCGACCGACCCCGGATTTCCGCGGATCCCTGCCCGCGGCCGCGAGCGTGCTTTCCAGTCTCCAGTGCCACCGCGCGAGGATGTCCTCCCGCGTGGTGATCCGGTCGGTGCGCAGAGCGCCGTCCGCCCTGTCGAGCCGCCAGAATTCGCGCCTTACGGCTTCCATGTCCATTGCAACGGATCCTTGACCGGGCCGGCCGCGCGACCTCGCCGGAGGCACGGCTTCAACCCATCCTTCAATCCGCAGAAGGATGCAACGCCGGGTTCATTCCGGCAAGGATCCCGAAAATCCCGCAGGATTCCCTGCATCGTCATTCCCTGCATCGTCGCCAGCGAAGGCTTCGAGGACGTCGAAGAACCGGATCATCTGCTCGACCGGCACCGTGGCGCAGGACGGACGCGCCGATGACCTCGGCCATCACCTCGAATTTGCCCGCGACCCTTGACCGCTCCCGCAACCGAGCGACCTCCGGAACGGTCGACTCGAGATGGACGGGTGAGCCAGGCGAATCCTACCTCAAACCGAGAATGTCCTTGAGATCGCCCTCCTTTGGCCTGGGCGGTGCGAGCTCAAGTCCGTCCTTGATTTTCCTCAGGTGCTCGAACATGAGAGAGGCGGCCGTATCGGCATCGCCACGCTCGATTGCGCCCAGCAGGTCCGAGTGCTCGCCGTCAGGACAATCCATGTGGTTCGACGCCCCGAACAATCCGACAATGAGCGACGATCTGGTCACAAGTTCACGAATGACGCGCCTCAGGATGAGATTGCCGGATGCCAAGGCAACCTTCACGTGAAATTCGCCGGAAAGCCGAATGAGGTCCGCGCCGCTGCTGCTTTCCCTTGCCTCACCCTCCAAGGATATGTGCCGCCTCAGCATTGCCAGGCATTCGGGAGGGATCTCGATCGCGACGCGCCTCGCGATTGCCGGCTCAAGCACCATACGGGCATCGAAGACCTCGTTCGCTTCCTTCGGGCTCGGGCTGGCCACGAACGCGCCCCGGTTTGCTTCCAGCTCGACAATTCCCTGATCCGACAATAGCAGCAGCGCGCGCCTGACGCGCATGCGTCCCACGCCGAAGGCCTCGCACAGCTTGAGTTCGCTCAGCTTTTGCGCGGGCGGAAGTCGATGCTCCATGACTGCGCTGTAGATGCGCTCGACGATGTACGTCTCGTCGATCCGGTCGGGCAAGGCCTTGTTCGCCGTTTCGATGCTGGTTGAATCAGTCGGCACGCTCTTCCGGAATCCTCGCTTCCTTTCAGCCATCTCCGGGACACTCCAAACCTTTCAGCCGTCTTTTGTCAATGATGACGTTAACATCTTGTATCAACATTGTTGACAACTTTTCGTTTCCGTGTAGAAGTCGGGCAGGCGGAACCGAAAGACAGGCAAGAACGGGTCCCGCGACCCGTAGAGCGACAGCAACCAGGATTGACCCAGGAGAGAGATATGCAACGCAGAAACATGCTCACGGCCTTGACGGCAGCACTTGCGCTGTCGGCCATACAGGCAACGTCCGCCATGGCGGACAACCCGGTTCTCAAGATCGGCTTTGTCGGTGTCACGAGCGGACCGGC
>VXPN01000416.1:0-2382 GCA_009839535.1 Boseongicola sp. SB0662_bin_57
TCTTCTTCATGCGGCCAGTCCCGCGGTACGCCGACTACCGCAGCCCGGTGAAGTGCCTCTACCAGTGCGGCGCCTCGACCCATCCCGGCGGCGCCGTCTCGGCCGTTCCCGGGCAGAACGCTGCGCGGGAAATCCTCAAGGACTGGAGATGGCGGACATGACCTGCGGGGCCTCGATGCGCTGGGCCGGAAGGGACCGGCGCTGATGCTCGAGGCGCTGCTTTCCGGCTTGCTGCAGGTCTTCAACTGGCCTGCCATCGGCTATCTGGGCCTTGGCATCTTCCTTGGCATCTGGCTCGGTGCCCTGCCGGGCGTGGGCGGGATCACCGGCCTGATCCTGCTGCTGCCCTTCACCTACACCATGGACCCGGTATCGGCCTTCGCACTGATGCTGGGAATGTTCGCGGTCACCACGACGAGCGACACCATCGCGTCCGTCATGCTGGGCATACCTGGAACGGCGGCCAGCCAAGCCACGGTAATGGATGGCTATCCGCTTGCCCAGAAAGGCCAGGCCAACCGGGCGCTGGGTGCGGCCTATACGTGTTCGGCCATGGGCGGGGTCATTGGCGCCGCCGTGCTGACGCTCTCGATGCCGTTGATCAAGCCGATCCTGACGTTGTTCTCGACCCCTGAGTATTTCATGCTGTCGCTTCTCGGCATCGCGATGGTAGGGTCGCTTTCCGGCAATTCGGTCGCCAAGGGTCTGGTGATCGGGCTCTTCGGCATGATGCTGGGCACCATCGGCGAAGGCACGTTCAACGGCCAGGCACGCTACTATTTCGGGATTGAATACATGCTCAACACGCCGCCGCTGGTCGGCGTGGTGCTGGGGCTCTTTGCCATCCCGGAGCTTCTGGAACTGGCCACCAAGAACACCTCGATCTCCCGTGTGAGCGCGGATCAGACCAAGGGTGGCGGCATGCTGCAGGGGATCAAGGACGTGTTCGCCAATTGGTGGCTGGTGCTGAAGAGTTCAACGCTTGGGGTGTATATCGGAATGCTGCCGGGGTTAGGCGCCTCGATCGTGGACTGGGCGGCCTATGGCATGGCGGTGCAGACAACGAAGGGGAAGACCGACTTCGGCCGCGGCGACATCCGCGGGGTGATCGCGCCCGAAAGCGCCAACAATGCTCAGCGGGGCGGGGCGCTGATCCCGACGCTGACCTTCGGCATTCCGGGCGACTTCGCCATGTCTATTCTTCTCGGTGCGCTGCTGATCCAGGGACTGAGGCCCGGCATGCAGATGCTCACGACCGAGCTCGACATCACTTTCGCGATGATCTGGACGCTGATCATCGCCAACATCGTCTCGGCCATGCTCCTGATGGTGCTCGGACGGCAGGTGGCCCGCGCAATCTTCATCGACGGACATCTGCTCGTGCCGCTCGTCATCATGTTCGTCTTCATGGGTTCGTGGCTCGGCGCGCAGTCGATGGGCGACCTGATCCTGATGTGCTCGATGGGTGCGCTGGGACTCTTCATGAAGCGCTCGGGCTGGCCGCGACCGCCGCTCATCATTGCGCTTGTTCTTGGCCCGAACATGGAAAACGCGCTGGTGATCTCCAACAGGATCTACGGAACGCTGGGCTGGCTGGAGCGCACGCCGTCATGGATCATCGGGATCATCATCGTCCTGACGGTAGCGGGAACTGCCTCTGGTCTCTTGAAGCGCAGGGCCGCAGCACCGATCCCGGCCAAGGATCCCGAATTGAGCGCGAAGCTCTCGATCGAGGGCGGCGAGCGCAATCCGGTCATTGCGATCTTGCTGGCGGTCTTCTTTGTGGCGTTCTTCGCCGCCGCCGCGATTCTCGCGATCGACTTTCATCCGACAAACAGGCAGTACCCGATTGCCGTCTGCTTGGCCGCGCTGCTGCTGCTGGCGGCCATCCTTTGGAAAGACGTCAAGGCGGCACGCCTATCCATTTCCGACAACGGCGGCCTTGGCGCCACGTGGCTGAAGTCCATGGCCGAAGGAGACATGCGACGCGGCCTGAATTTCATCCTCTGGGTCGCCGTCACCGTTTTCGGATGCTGGTTGATCGGGCAGAAGTTCGCAATCGCGGCGCTGGTTCTGTCCTATCTGGTCTTCTGGGGCAGGCGTCCGCTCTGGTTCGCGGTTGCTTATGCCGCGTTCATCTACCTGTTCATCACGGCGTTTTACGACTGGACGATGCACATCCCGTTCCAGCGGCCGTTCATCGGGAAGCTGTTCTGAACTTGAGGCACGCAGTCTGCAGGGAGGAAAGCAGGAACAAACCGAATATGGTCAAAAAAGGAGGATTGATCATGAAACTGCTGAAATCAGCACTGGCGGCGGCGACCGCCGCCACGGCGATGTGGGGCGCGACCGCCTCGGCCGACGAATACTTCGAAGGCAAGA
>VXPN01000416.1:2392-3664 GCA_009839535.1 Boseongicola sp. SB0662_bin_57
CTCTCTTGAGAGTGTCTTAGTATTATCAATTAATAATTAATTTATATTATTTCTTGATGTTTAAACCCCACCCCCCCCACCCCTCGCCCCCCCCCCCCCCCCCCCCCCACGGCGATGTGGGGCGCGACCGCCTCGGCCGACGAATACTTCGAAGGCAAGACCATTACCTGCGTCGTGCCATACGCGCCGGGCGGCGGAACGGATGCGTTTTTCCGCGTCGTGGTGCCACATCTGTCACGCACCATCCCGGGCAACCCGGACATCATCATCAACAACATGTCGGGTGCAGGCGGCCTGAAGGCCAACAATTACGCCAGCAACGAGATGCCGAACGACGGCTCGGAAATGCTCTGTGCGCCATGGCTGTCGGTTGCGCAGCTTACCCGTCGCGAAGGGGTTCGCTTTGACTACTCGAGGATGCGTGCCGTTGGCGGGGAAACCGCGATCAATACCGCGGTCGTCAACAAGGGCATCATGATCGACGGCGACCGCACGACTGCCGGGCAAGGTTCGCAACCGCTCATCGTTGCCGGCCTCAGCCCGTCGTCCACGCTTGACCTGCGTCAGCGCCTTGGCCTCGACATCCTCGGAATCGACTACCTCTACATTCCGGGCTACCGCGGGCAGGCCAAGCAGTTCCCGGCCTTCCTGTCGGGCGAGATCAGCCTGATCGGCACCAACTACGGCTCGTTCGCCGCAACAGTGGGCGAAGCACTGGTTGATCAGGGCCCGGGCATTCTGTGGGTCGAGTACGACAAGACCGATGCCGACGGAAACGTCCTGCCGAGATCGACGCAACTCGCCGAGCTTGGCGTGCCCACGCTGGTCGAGCTGCATGAAGCGATGCATGGTTCGGCGCCGTCCGGCCCGCATTGGGAGGCCTACAAGACGCTGAACGCGATGACGACGATGGGCCTGTCGATCTGGCTGCCGGAAGGCACTCCGGACGAGGCGTTCGACGCGCTCAAGGCCGGGTGGGAGGCTCTTCCGGGCGATCCGGAGTTCATCGCGGCGCACGAGAAGGCGTTCGGCAAGCCCGTCGGGTTCGTTCCCTACGAAATGGTTGCCGCCGCCGCCGCGAGCATTGGCGACATTCCGGAGGAAATGGTGCAGTTCTACCAGGACTACATCGCGGAAGGCGAACAGTAATCCCGCCAAGGCCCACACAAGCCGTGGGCATTCGAAGTCTCGGTCGTCGGCAATTGCCGACGACCCGAGGGTGGCTGCCCGGTGGCCCGACCCCCAGGAAAACGGGACAGATAACCCGTGTAA
>VXPN01000416.1:3674-5624 GCA_009839535.1 Boseongicola sp. SB0662_bin_57
ACACCCCCGGGGCTTTTGCTCTGGGGGGGGGGGCCTAAGCCGCGCACCACCGTCTGCTGCCTGCCGGTGAGCGCTCCGCCCTGCAAACGGGTCGGCTTCCCGATGGAAGCGCTCCATCGAGAAGCAATCGAGAATCGGGTCCCGGTACCGAACGCCGTGGAATGCGCGTAGTTCTCCGACATCACCTTCGACGGGCAACGTCTGCGACCCAAAGCCTTCGGAAGGCTGGATCCACGCCCAAAGGCCGCTGCAAGGGAAAGCGGAGGCCGCGCTGGTCACCAGTGGCAGGCGCAGTCTGGACACATGCTTCGAGATCGATCCCTCAGGTGGCCGCAATGTGCCTTGATGGGACGGGAAAGCTGCAAGGCGCTTCGTCTTGCAGCGTGAATGCGCTTTCGAACAGCCGTTGACACGGAAGGTCAAGCCTTTACCTCGGCGCCATGTCGGAACCTCGCACGATGACCCTTTCAGGCGCGCCGGAAGGATTCGATGCCTCGCTTGTCCTGCGTGAGCTGGAGACCGCGCCAAGAGTCTGCCATGTCGCAAGGGACGACAAGCGCATGGCAGCAATGGCGGCGGCGTTGGCGTTCTTCGCGCCGCATGTTCGCGTGCTGAGCTTCCCGGGTTGGGACTGCCTCCCGTACGAACGTGTTTCTCCGAACGTGGACATTTCCGCGCAACGCATGGCGACCCTTGCGCACCTGGCCTGCAATGCCTCAGGCCCCTTCGTCCTTCTGACAACCCTCAACGCTGCGACACAGAGAATTCCGCCACGCGAACTCGTCCGGACATCCGGCTTCACCGCCCGGGCCGGCGAGCATGTGAACGAGACGGCGCTAAGGGAATTTCTGGCCCGCATGGGATTCGTGCAGGCCCCGACCGTGGCGGAGCCCGGTGACTATGCGGTCCGCGGCGGCATCATCGACATCTTTCCGCCGGGCGAAGGCGGCCCGGTGCGGCTCGACCTCTTCGGGGACGTGCTGGAGGAAGCGCGGCGCTTCGATGCCGTCACCCAAAGGACCGTTGCGCAGCTTCCGGCCGTCGAGCTCGCGCCGGTCAGCGAAATCATCCTCGATGAGGCGTCCATTTCCCGATTTCGGCAGAACTACAGGCTGGAATTCGGGGCGGGCGGGAGCAGCGACCCGCTCTACGAAGCGGTCAGTTCGGGACGACGGCATTCAGGCATCGAGCACTGGCTGCCGTTCTTCCATGAGCGTCTCGAGACGATTTTCGACTACCTGCCCGATGCAACGATCACGCTCGATGACCGGACCAAGGCCATGCACGAGGCACGTTGGGAAGCCGTGAACATTCAATACGAGGCACGCCAGGAGGCGCGGCTTGTCGTCAGCGAGATGGACAGTGTCTACAAACCGATGCCGCCCGGACTGCTCTATCTTGACGATGCCGCATGGCACGCCGCAACCAAGGGGCGCAAGATCCTGCAACTGGCCGTTTCGCCGCAACCAGAGGGACCGGGCAGCTTGGACGCCGGTGGACGTGTCGGCCGCGACTTCGCCCCGGAGCGCCAGCAGGAATCCACAAGCCTTCTCAAGGCTGTGGCCGGCCACATAAGGACCAGGGCGCGCACGGACCAAGTGGTCATCACGTCCTACTCGGAGGGCGCACGGGAACGCCTGCAGGGTCTCATCGCAGATCACGACATTCTGGGTGCCGCACCGATTTCCGACTTCAGCGACGTTCCCGAAGGCAAGGGCGGTTTCTTTCTCGCCGTGTGGCCTTTGCAGCACGGATTCGAGAGCGGGGACGGCCTCACGTTCATTTCCGAACAAGACATCTTTGGCGACCGCCTGACACGCCAGCCCAGGAAGAGGCGCCGGGCCGACGATTTCCTGACCGAAGCCCGATCACTCAGCCCCGAGGATCTGATCGTGCACGTGGAACACGGCGTCGGGCGCTACAAGGGCCTTGAGGTCGTCGAGGCCCTTG
>VXPN01000539.1 GCA_009839535.1 Boseongicola sp. SB0662_bin_57
CGGTGGAATACGTTCTGTCGCTGGGCATCGGATCGATCGCCGTTCCCCTGATTGCGCTGTTGCACAAGCGAGGGATTGGCTTCGAGGCGCAGTTTCCAGGCCTCGCACTGACTGCGCTGATCATCCTGTTTGCAGCGATGCTTCTGCCCAGGCATATCCGGGCCGGTTCCCGGCGGGCGGCGGAAGCGGCGGCGTCTGCCGGGAATTAGGCGAAGCACCGAAGGCCCGGAGAGAACGCGTGGCACGACGGAGGGCCAAGCTTCGGGCATTTCCCTGCAAGACGAATTCCCTGGCGACATCGGATGGCGAAGCCCCGTCGCAGTCGAACATGCGGCTGACGGAGATCACCCGGAGGTTCCGACTTTGCCGCAGGTGCAACTGGCCAGGCCCCAGAGCAAGGGAGTGGACGGCGTTGGCGGAGGAAATTGGGAAGACTCGACGCAATTCGGTCAGTTCGGGCGATCCCCGCACCGTCGGCGGCGATGGTCAAGGTCAACGGCGTCACGTTCGCGACCTGCCATGCTTCGGACGTGACAGGAAGATGTGCCGATGTCTTGGGAGCGTTCGCCGCCTGAACATGCGCGATGGCGAAAGTGGTGGAATCAGTCCTCCTCGAATGGATCCCATTCATCCTCGACCTCATCGAGGGCATTTTCGGCGGCGGACGTGGAGAGGGCCTCGGCGGTCCGGAGATTCCCGATTCTGGCACTCGGGAACGCCGACAGGATTGCGGCGACCGTTTCGTTCTTTCTGGCGGCGGCCTTGAGCTGGTCGGTTGCCGCGTTTCGCGTTTCCGAGATCGTGGGTTGGCCACCCGAAGCCGTCACTGAAACCGTCCAACGGACGCCCGTCCAGTTCTGCAGGCATTGGCCCAACCTTTGCGCCAGGTCCCGGGCGGCCTGCGGTCCTGGCTCGAACTCGATGCGGCCAGGTTGATAAGAGACCAGCCGCAGATCCTCCTCCACCTCGATGCAGAGCTTCATTTCGCGATTCGCGCGTATCAGGTCGAATACGTGCGTGAAGGTCGGGAACCGGGCGAGGGCACTTGCCGGATCCCGGACATGCGCTGGCCAGGCAGCAGCAGCAGCCACGGCTCCGCCGGATGACGGTGTGCCTGCAGCATGAGTCGCCGCTGCGGTCGTGCCCGGACCGTGCGCGGAGCCGCTTTCTCCTCCGGCGGAAACTGATGCCAGCGGCGTGGAGGAAGGTGGGGGCGGAGCAGCGGCATCCGTCAGTTTTGCCACGAGGTCGCCGGGAGTCGGAAGATCCGCAACATGCGTCATCCTGATCACGGCCATTTCCGCAGCCATCATGGCATCGGGCGCATTCCCCACTTCCTCAAGCGCCTTCAGCGCCATTTGCCACATTCGAGACAGAACCGGCATGGGCAGCTTGTCGGCCAGCGCACTGCCACGTGTGCGTTCCTCCGGCGCCACCGTGGGATCGTTGACCGCCTCCGGCGTAATGCGGATGACGCTGATCCAGTGGGTGATTTCGGCGATGTCACGGAGGACCGCCATCGGATCCGCGCCGTCAGAATATTGCGCGGAGAGCTCGGCCAGTGCGCCGGCCGCGTCACCGGTCATGATGAGCTCGAAGAGATCCAGGACACGGCCACGATCTGCAAGCCCGATCATTGCGCGAACCTGATCCACATCCGTTGCCTGGGTCCGATCGCTGATCGCCTGGTCAAGGAGCGATGTCGCGTCTCGAGCCGATCCCTCCGCGGCGCGCGTGACAAGTGCAAGCGCTTCATCGGTGATCTCGGCTTTCTCGGCGGTCGCGATTCGGCGGAGCATTTCGATCATTGCCTGGGGTTCGATCCTGCGAAGGTCGAAGCGCTGGCAACGAGAAAGGACGGTGACCGGGACCTTTCGGATCTCCGTGGTCGCGAATATGAACTTCACATGGGCGGGCGGCTCCTCAAGCGTCTTCAGAAGCGCGTTGAAGGCACTCGTCGAAAGCATGTGAACTTCGTCGAGAATGTAAATCTTGTACCGGGCCGAGGCGGCGCGGTAGTGCACGCTCTCAATGATCTCGCGGATGTCGTTCACGCCAGTGCGCGAGGCCGCATCCAGTTCGAGAACGTCGACATGCCGGCCCTGCGCAATGGCCACGCAATGCTCGCAGGCGCCGCAAGGCGAGACTGTCGGATCGCCGTTGCCGTCCTGGCCTATGCAGTTCATGCCCTTGGCGATGATTCGCGCCGTCGTGGTCTTTCCGGTGCCCCGTATGCCCGTGAGAATGAACGCCTGGGCAATGCGGTCGGCTTCGAAGGCATTGCTGAGCGTACGCACCATGGCGTCTTGGCCGACAAGGTCAGCAAAGGTCTCCGGACGGTACTTCCGTGCCAGTACCTGGTATTCCTTGTCAGTGCCGTCGGTCATGGGCGTCATGCATGAATCAGTTCGGGCAAGCGTAGACCGTGTGCCGGGCAGGGTCCACTCTTGTCCTGAGACAGGGCGTCCCTATGCTGGCATTGCCTCCGGGGAGGCATCCGGATCCTCGGAAAGCCGATGTCGGCACAATCGAGTCTGACGCTCGACATTTCTTGGCGCTTCTCACGCCCGTTTCGGCGGATCACCGGGCAAGGAAGGAGAGACCCGATGGCGATTTCCGTCATTTGCATGCGCCGTGACGCGCAGGCACTCAGGAGTGCCTGTGCGGCAGGTGAACGTGATGCGCTGGCCCGCGTCGAGGCGGTTCTCGGGACCGATCCGAAGGCGGCAAGCAATGCCGATGCCTTGCGCGTCCTGGCTAGAGAAGCCGGATACGCAAGTTGGTCGGCCTTCAAGTTTGCGGCCGAAGCAGGGGCCATGGACCGGGCCGGGAAACTCGACCGTCTCAAGATGGCGCTGTTTCACGGGCAAGGGTGGCGGGTCGAACGCCTCTTGGAGGTCGCGCCGGATCTCAGGCGGGACAATCTTGGGATCATGTGTGCCTTGTACGACGTTGAGGGTGCGCGCGAGGCGCTCGACGCCGGACCGAAAGCTGTCAGTGAACCCACACTCGGGCCGAGATCGCCAATTCTGCATCTGGCGTTTTCCCGGTGGTGGCGTCACGGCGGTTCGGAAGAGGACATGCTGGCAACTGCGGACGTGTTGAAGGCGGCAGGTGCGAATGTCAACGATTCATACGAGCAGGTGCCTGGGAACCCGCTTTCGGCACTTTACGGTGCCGTCGGGCACGCGTCGAATCTGCGGCTGGCTGCATGGCTCTTGGAAAACGGGGCGGATCCCGATGACGGCGAGTCGCTCTATCATGCCTGCGAAGTCGGCGCGCCCGCGCTGCGGATCCTGCTGGACCACGGTGCGCGGATCACGCGGACAAACGCTCTGCCGCGCGCCCTCGACTTCAACGATCCGGAGATGGTGGAAGCGCTTCTCGAGCGCGGAGCCGATCCAAACGAGTCCGTTCACTGGCCGGAAGTTTCGGGCGAGGCGCCCTTCGTGATCCCGGCGCTTCATCAAGCGGCGCGACGGCTTTGCTCGCGCCGTATCGTGGCAAGGCTTCTGGACGCAGGCGGGAATCCGGACCAGGTTGCGTGGGGACACAGCGCATATGCGCTTGCGCGGATGTTCGGCAATGACGGAGCCGCCAAAGAAATGGCGTCGCGGGGCTGCAGGACCGATCTGGGAGGTGAGGAGGTTGCAATTGCGGATGCGGTTGCCGGCAGAGCGATGCGTCGGATCGATCCTGAACGCCTGCCGGAGCCGACCCGCGACATGATCCGGTCCCAGATCCACCTGCCGCACGCTCTGCGCCGCACGAAGGCTTTGGTGGAAATCGGCCTTCCTCATGATCGTCCGGACCCGCAGGGGTTGACGCCCGTGCAAGTGGCAGGTTGGGAAGGGATTCCGGACGTCATGGAGCACCTTTTGTCTTTGGGGGTCAGCCTGGATCACGTTAACGGGTACGGCGGGGATCTGATGTCGACGATAGTCCATGGTTCGGAAAACGCGCCCGGAAGGCGCAAGCGTGATCACGTCGCCTGTGCCCGGCTTGCCTTGGAATCCGGTGTTCCGCTCAGGCGCCGGGAAATCGAATTCGCCGGAGAGATCGAGATGGCAGAGTTTCTGAACGACTGGGCGGAGGACCACCCGGATCAAGTGACGGAGGATCGCCTTGGCTGAATTCATGATCGCGGAACTTCCGCTTGGGCATGGAATGATCGGCATCGCGCCGATGCCGGGCCGGGGCGGGAACTGTTCCAGGGACTTGGCGGCGATCATTTCCTGGGGTGCGGACGTCGTCCTGACGATGACCGGCAGGCACGAACTCGAATTCGCCGGTGCGTCGGCCATGGGTGAGGATCTTGAGGCTGCCGGCGTGCTTTGGCGGCACTTGCCTGTCACCGATCTCGGAGCACCCTCTCCTGAGACCTGCGCGCTTTGGCCGGAGGCGTCGGAAGTTGCGCATCGCACCCTTGATGGCGGTGGCCGGGTTCTGGCGCATTGCTTCGGTGGTTGCGGGCGTTCGG
This sequence comes from Boseongicola sp. SB0662_bin_57, assembly GCA_009839535.1. Taxonomy (GTDB): domain Bacteria; phylum Pseudomonadota; class Alphaproteobacteria; order Rhodobacterales; family Rhodobacteraceae; genus JAJEFO01. The sequence continues at coordinate 4,481 of VXPN01000539.1, forward strand.
GGATGGCGCTTCTGAGACTGATGGTGGAGGCCGGTGAGGATGTCGATGCGGCGCTGGCGCGGCTTCGGTCCGTCAGGCCCTGCGCCGTCGAGACCGTCGCCCAACAGACTTGGTCGGCCTTGGGTTCAGGCCGCGAATGAGACCTGTCCCCAAGCCTCGTGCTTCCTTGCGCGGGCCGGTTGAAGGCGCTATATGTGCTCTTGAGAGGTTGGCGCGGGCGAGCGCCTCGCCAACCCGGTCAGGTCCGGAAGGAAGCAGCCGTAACGAGCCACGCTTGGGTCGTTGTCCAACCTCTCGCCGCTCTCAATGTTTGCGAATGATCCCGTGCGGGTTGTTTTCCTTGCGGGAACCGGTTGCTGCGCAGCAGACGACGGGTTTCCGCAAGCATTGTCGGCTGCACCGTCCTGTCGAATGGCGCTGGTGCGCTGCGTGCGGGCCTTTGCGCCTCTCCTCGGCCGGACCTCGAAAGGCGCGGAGGCGGCGTTCGCCGACGATGAAGCGTCGGGCGTCGGCAACCGCACCCCGTTTGCCAATCTGCCGGCCGCGTGGCAAATCGGCTTCGGGAGGGCACGACCTGGGATGCAATGCGCGGAATCAGTGACCTTTGGCAGCTCGGGTCTTGACCGAGCCGTTCACCTGAGGGCGGACCCTCCGGGCGGGCGCGTGCTGCCGCTTTGGCGGGGCAAGCCCCTGCTGGAAAGGGAGGGCCGCCGACCGGTCTTCCTGTCGGCTGACCATCAGGCATTCGATACGGCGAGCGAGCCAGCGGTATTCCTTGGATTGGACGAGGGCGAGCCCCGCCACGCACGAGACATTTCGGACTGGCTGCCGGAGGGCGGCGGCGAGGGCGTCGGCGCATTCAACGACACTTCGGAGCAGCAGCACCCCGCACTTGCCGGCGGATGCGCGTTTGCCGACCTGCGCCAGAACATGACACGCCTTTCCGTCCGCGATGCCGAACTTGTCGTGATCGGCAAGGCGCTTCTCGAATGGCATCGAACGCATCGGTTCTGCGCGCGTTGCGGCGCTCCGAGCAGGATGGCAATGGCGGGTTGGCAGCGGAATTGCCCTGCCTGCGAGGGCCAGCACTTTCCACGCACCGATC
>VXPN01000356.1 GCA_009839535.1 Boseongicola sp. SB0662_bin_57
TCGACCACGAAGGCAGGCGGACGTTCATCGTGGAGGATGAAGTCAACGCCGCGCAGGCCTTTCTTGAGAGCCTGGACGAAGACCAACGGGCACGGGCCGTCCGCAGCGACAAGGCCATCGACCTCCTGCTGGGCCCGGGCGAGTACGGCGCCACGGTCGCGGGCGAAGGCGTCAAGGGCAGCGACCTGTCAGAGGCGCAGAGGAAACTGCTGGTCGCGCTGGTCCGGACGCGCCTCGGCTTCATCAACGACGACGACCGCGCGGCCAAGATGGAAACGGTCATGGCCGAGCTCGACGACACCTGGTTCGGCTGGTGGGGGCCGCGGGACGCGCCGGGATTCGCCTACTTCCGGATTTCGGCGCCGTCGACGGTCATCGAGTATGCACCCCAGGACACGCTGGCCGAAGCGCGGGAGCAAGGGCACGCCCACAGCATGTATCGCGACCTGAAGAACGACTACGGCATGGCGTGGATCGGCGCGGAATGATGCAACTGCCCCTGTTGATCTTTCCCGACGCATGCGGGGACGAGCCGACGTGCCTGTCCACGCCGTCCCGGCGCTTGAACGGGAGACCTCAAGCGTCCTGGCCGGACCCTCGCTTTGCCTGAATGCCGCAACTGGGCCGGGCGCGGCACTCCTCAGGTGCATCAAGCGCCAGAAATGGGCCAGAAGGTGGTGTGAGCAAGATTGCCGCAGATTCCTGTGGAAATGACGGCCCTTGCCTCCGGTTGCCGGTCCGGTTCATTCCTTTGCCGGAACCGTCGTCGCCAGGCGTCGACCCCTGGCGGCGGCAGTGCGGGCAAGCCTCGGTCTTGGAGAGCGGATTGCGAGGAGTCCGGCCGTGGACCAACAGGATCCGCACGAAGTGAAGGAGTCACATGACCCATTGTTTCAAGACCCGCGTCTACTACGAGGACACTGATCTCGCGGGCATCGTCTACTATGCCAACTACCTGAAGTTCATCGAGCGCGCCCGGACCGAGTGGGTGCGCGAGAAAGGTGTCGACCAGTCGGGGTTGAAGGACAGATTCGGCATCGTGTTCGCGGTGCGCCGCATAGAGGCCGACTACCTGGCGCCGGCGCGCTTCAACGATGATCTCGTCGTCGAGACCTGCCTGTCGTCGCACTCGGGTGCGCGAATCGCGTTGGTCCAGAACGTGTGGCGGGACGGAGAAGCGCTCTTTGTCGCCAAGGTCACGCTCGTCGCCCTTGCCGAAGGCGGAAGAGCGGTCAGGTTTCCGGCGGAAGTTCGCCAACGCCTTGAATCGTGATGTGGCCGAATCCCTGGTTCGGCCCCGGCTTATTCCAATTTTCCTGACCTTGAGCTATTGTCCGGCTGCATGAGGAACCCGAAATGTCGGGACAGGGCAGCAAGAGAGTCGAGCAATGGAAACGGAAACCCTTGCGTTGGTGCAGGAGATGGAATTCTCCATGTGGGCGCTGTTCGCGCGTGCCACAATCGTCGTCAAGGTGGTGATGGTCGTGCTTGTTCTCGCCTCATTCTGGTGCTGGGCTGTCATCATCAACAAGCACGGCCAGTATTGGCGTGCACGGCGCGAGACGCAAAGATTCGAGGCGTCCTTCTGGTCGGGTGAGCCGCTGGACACGCTCTACGACGCGTTGGGGCCGATTCCGTCCGGGCGGACCGAACGTGTCTTTGTCGCCGGAATGACCGAGTGGCGGCGTTCACACAAGGCGGATGGTGCGGCAATAGGCGGGGCACATGCGCGGATCGACCGTTCAATGGACGTGGCGATCCAGAAAGAGGCCGAGGAGTTGCAGAAAGGCCTGCCGCTGCTGGCAACAATAGGCTCGACCGCCCCGTTCATCGGGCTGTTCGGAACGGTCTGGGGCATCATGTCGGCTTTCATCGAGATCGGGCAGCAGCAGAGCACGAACCTCGCGGTAGTCGCGCCCGGAATCGCCGAGGCGCTTCTCGCCACCGGCCTGGGTCTTCTCGCGGCGATCCCGGCGGTGATCTTCTACAACAAGCTTTCCGCGGACAGCGGGCGAATCATTGCGGGCTACGAGAGCTTTGCCGACGAGTTTGCGACCATACTGTCGCGCCAGCTGGATCAGAACTGATGGGTGTCGAAGTGGTTCAGGCCGAGCGGACCGGCAAACGGCGCCGACGGCGTCGCGCAAGGCCAATGTCCGAAATCAACGTCACGCCGTTCGTGGACGTGATGCTCGTGCTGCTGATCATATTCATGGTTGCCGCCCCGCTGCAGACGGTTGGCGTTCCCGTCGAGCTGCCGAGGACCGCGGCACAGACGCTTGCAAGCGGGCAGGAGGAGCCGCTGACCGTCACGCTGACAGCGGATGGGGTCACGATGATCCAGACGACTGAGGTGGCAGACGAGGAGATCGTGCCGCGCCTCCGCGCCGTCCTGAGCGAAAGGGCATCGAGACGAGTCTATGTCCGGGCAGACGGCGCGATCCCGTACGCACGCGTCGTGCAGGTCATGGGAGCCCTCAATGCGGCGGGCATCACGGATATCGGGCTCGTGACCGATATGGGCGGTCCGAGGCTTGGAGGCGGGTGAGGAAGGATTGCGCTGGAGCTGGTACATTTCGGGCGCGGGTCACATCGCATTCCTTCTGGCGGTGTTCCTGGCGGGACCCTTGGCCAGCGACCGGCAACCCGAGGTCGTGATCCTGTCTGAAGTGGCAATTCTTTCCGAACAGGAGTTCGCGGCGCTGGCGCCACCCGGGGCCGCGCCGCAAACGCAGACCGACGCGCCCGAGGTGGACGCGCCGGAGGAGGACGAGGCCCCACGGTCCCCGGTGGCGGTGGCGGCAACGGAATTGGCCACGCCCAGCCCGGTGGCAATTCCGGAGAATCCCGACGTCCCGGAGTTTGAAGTCGATCAACCCGCCCTGGGGGTGGAGATCGATGACAACGCGCCGACAGCGCTCCTGCCGCCGTCAGACATCGACGGCACGAGCGCTCAGCCTGACCAGGTTGCCGCGCCGGCTCCCCGCGTCGCGCCGGTGCCGCAATTGGCGCCGCCGCCCGAGGCGGAAACCGGGGCAGACCTGATCGAGGCGACCGTTCCCGATCCCGAGACCCCGCCGGAGCAGGTCGAAGAGGAAGATGCCCCGCAGGCGCCGCAGGAGGCCAGCGACCGCATTGTCACCGAGGCCGAAGAGGAGGAGACAAATGCAGTTGCCAGTTCCATGCGGCCACGGCCAAGGCCATCGCGCCCGGCAAGCCCCGCACTGGACGTGCCGGACGACACCCCGCCCGAACCCGAGACCGTGGCCGCACTCGCCGAAGCGGACGTGGATTCCCGACAAGTGGCATCGCGCGGCCCGCCGCTGACCGGTGGCGAAAAGGAGGCATTTGTTTCGGCGATCGAGCAATGCTGGAATCCCAGCAGCCTGTCGCACGACGCACAAGCGACAAAGGTTGTTGTGACCTTTGAAATGCAACCCAACGGCAGACCCGACACGGGTTCGATCCAAATGGAAACGTTCCATGGAGGCAGCGCGGCGGACGCAGACCGAATGTTCCGGACCGCTCGACGCGCCATCATTCGCTGTGGCATGAAAGAGAATGGGTACCCGCTTCCGGTCGAAAAGTACGACCAGTGGCGCGACGTAGAAGCAACCTTTAATGCAGAAGGGATGCAGTTCCGATGAAGCAGATTCTCCTTTCACTCGCACTTGCCCTCACGCTCGGGACACAGGTGCTGGCGCAGGATCGCACCGGACCCTTGCGGATCGAAATCACGGAAGGCGTGATCGAGCCGGTGGCAATCGCGGTGGCGCCGTTCCTTGCCGAAAACGTCGCTGCCGAGGAGTACGCGGCGAGGATCACGGAAGTGGTGGCAAGCGATCTCGTTGGAACCGGCCTGTTCCGGGACATCCCGCGTCAGGCCTATGTCAGCCAGGTGACAGACTTTGACGCTCCGGTGGCGTATCCGGACTGGAAGGCGATCAACGTGGAGGCGCTGGTCGTTGGCTCCGTCACGCTCACATCCGACGGGCGGCTTCTTGCCAAGTTCCGCCTCTTCGACGTCTTTGCCGACGCGCCGCTTGGCGACGGGCTGCAGTTCGCGGGGGTTGCGGGAAGCTGGCGGCGCGTGGCGCACAAGATCGCGGACCAGGTCTACTCCCGGATCACCGGCGAAGGCGGGTATTTTGACAGCCGGGTTGTCTACGTGGAAGCGACGGGTCCCAAGGACGACCGCCGGAAGCGACTCGCGATCATGGACTTTGACGGCGAGAACGTGCGCTACCTGACGGATGCATCGTCAATCGTTCTTGCGCCCCGGTTCTCGCCAACGGGCGACAGGATACTGTTCACGAGCTACGAGACCGGCTTCCCGCAGATATACCAGCTCACCGTCGGCGGAGTCGAGAAGACGGCGTTGGCCATCGACGCCGAATCCATGACGTTCGCACCCCGCTATGCGCCCGACGGTCGAACCGTGGTCTATTCCGAGGCGCGCCGCGGAAACACCGACATCTACACGCTTGACGTCGCGACACTGCGACGCACCCGGCTCACATCGGCCCCTTCGATCGAGACGGCCCCGTCGTTTTCGCCGGACGGACGCCAGATCGTCTTCGAAAGCGACAGGTCCGGCAACCAGCAACTCTACGTGATGCCGGCCTCAGGCGGCCAGCCCCGAAGAATCAGCTTTGGGCCGGGGCGCTACGGCACGCCGGTCTGGTCGCCGAGAGGCGACTTCATCGCGTTCACGAAGCAGAACGCAGGTCGCTTCCATATCGGCGTGATGCGCGCAGACGGCTCGGCCGAGAGGCTCCTCACGGCATCTTTCCTTGACGAGGGCCCGACATGGTCGCCGAACGGCCGCGTGCTGATGTTCACGCGCGAGAGCGCAGGGGCCGAGGGCAAGCCGGCGCTTTTTTCCGTGGACATTTCCGGACGCAATCTCAGGCGAGTCCCCACGGAGACGGCAGCATCCGACCCGGCTTGGTCGCCGCTCCTTCCCTGAGGGGAGCCGCGGCTTTCGCAAGGACCGTTTGCACTGGATTGAACGGCCGTGCTGGCACCGGAAAGCGTCCTGTTTCCGTTGCCTTTGCCGGTGGGTCATGTATGACGCAAGGAGCAGAAAGCAGTCGCAGGTGATCCAATGCCGCTCTTCAGATCTCTACTTGTCGTCTTCATGGCCCTCGGTGCCTGCAGCCAGGCCGATCGTTTCGGCCAAGACACCGCCGATTCAGGCGCAACTGGTGCAGCCGGGGTGTCCGGCTCGGTCGATGACCCCCGATCAACAGCCTATTTCAGCGTGACCATCGGTGACCGCGTGCTCTTCGCCGTGGATCAGTCCACGCTCACGCCGACGGCGCGTGCCACGCTTGACGGTCAGGCCGAGTGGCTCACGGCCAACGCCGAATACACGGCCCTCATCGAAGGCCATGCGGACGAGCAGGGCACCCAGGCCTACAACCTTGCCCTCGGCGCTCGCCGGGCATCAACGGTGCAAAACTACCTGATCTCGCAAGGCATTGACCCGTCGCGCCTGAAGACCATCAGCTACGGCAAGGAGCGCCCGATCGAGATCTGCTCGGAGGAATCCTGC
>VXPN01000112.1 GCA_009839535.1 Boseongicola sp. SB0662_bin_57
CCGGACCTGGCCGGCTGGAGGCGCGAGACGATGCCCGAGTATCCGGATGCGGCCTTTTTCGACATCGCGCCCGACTGGGCCTGCGAGGTGCTGTCGCCTTCGACCCGCCGGATCGATCAGAACGAGAAGCGGACGATCTACGCCCGGGAGGGCGTCTCGCATCTCTGGTTCGTGGATCCCGTTTCCAAGACGCTTGAGGCGTTCGAACTCCGCGACGGCCATTGGGTGCTGCTGGTCACGCTGGCGGACGACGCGCCGGTCTCGTTGCCACCCTTCGAGGCCATAAGCTTTCCGCTGGACGCACTCTGGCCGGAAGACGTTGCCCCGGATGCCGGCACGGCTGGGTGACCCATTCCTGCCTGTCAGGTCGGGAGCAGCCACGTGCACCACAGGAGCAGCGCTTCTCGCACTTGCGGAATGCGTCTTGCCGATGATCGATTCTCGTGAACAATGATCCCGCGCAAGACAACCTGCTGCAGTGTCCAGTCATGGCCAACAAACTGAAATCTCTCTTGACGCTCGGCAACGTCGTCACGTTTGTGATCGGCGGCGCTGCCGGAATTGTCTTGCCGGTCGTCGGCCTTTTCGTCGGGTTGCAGGTCAGTCCTGTATTGGGAACGGTCCTTGTGGCACCGTACATCGCCGTGGCTGCGCTGTTCGACACGTATCTTGGTCACATGCATGGTTTCGCGCGTCTTCTGGGTCTGGGACTGTCGATCCTGACTTATGTCCTGCTGGCCTTTGGCGTGCGTCACGTGTTGCGGCTCGCCATGCGTCGGTAGCCGCCTCTCCCGAGATTCCGGTCGATCTCTCCTGCCGATCCGGTCAAACGCATCCGGAACGGTTTCCCATGGCAATTGGTCGCCTGGAAATTCGAACCGGTCCGAAGACAGCGGGTGTCTCGATCAGGTTGGTTGTTTGACGGTCCTGAGATACGGCAGCACCTTGTCGAATCCCTCGAACCGCGCCTTGGCGTCTTCATCGGACACGGCGGGCACTACGATGACGTTTTCGCCCTGCTTCCAGTTCGCTGGCGTCGAGACCTGATGGTCCATTGTCAGCTGAATTGAATCCAGGGCGCGCAGGATCTCGTCGAAGTTCCGCCCGGTCGTCATCGGATAGGTCAGCGACAGCTTCACCTTCCTGTCCGGCCCGACGATGAAGACGGTCCGCACGGTCTGGTTGTCTGCGGGCGTGCGCCCTTCGACCTTTTCTTCGCCTGCGGGCAGCATGTCATAGAGCTTGGCGACTTTCATCTCCGGGTCGCCGATCATGGGGTAGCTTACCGTGTTCCCGGTGACCGTCTTGATGTCGTCCTTCCAGCGGTGATGGTCGTCGACGGGATCGACCGAGATTCCGATGATCTTGGCGTTCCGCTTCGAGAATTCTTCCTGCATGCCTGCCATCAGCCCGAGTTCGGTCGTGCAGACCGGCGTGAAGTCCTTGGGATGCGAAAACAGGATTGCGTAGCCGTCGCCAATCCAGTCGTGAAAGCTGATCGGACCCTCGGTCGTGTCGGCCGTGAAGTCCGGCGCCGTGTCGTTGATGCGCAGTGCCATGGTGATTGCCCTCTCCGTCAATGCTGGTCCGGGATCGAATCCTCGAGGTGAGATCCAGTTCCCGGCGCACAATGCTCCTTCGCTCCTGGCCGGGCAACACGTGCATCGCAAGTTAGGAATGTCGTCACGTTTCGTGTAAGGAAGCGCGGGGAAAATTCCGAATCGGGGATGTGGCCCGGGATGAAGTTCCTGAGCTGCGGAGTCTCGGCGAGTCGTAACGGAGGATTGCGGGTGGCGGCATTTGTCCTGGTCCATGGAGCATGGCACGGCGGCTGGTGCTGGGCACAGGTGGAAGACGCGCTGCGCGAGAAAGGGCATCGCGCCTTTGCGCCGACGCTTACCGGCCTTGGCGAGCGGAGCCACCTTCTGACTTCGAAGATCGACGCCGACCTTCACGTGCTGGACGTGGTAAACGTTCTGAAGTGGGCTGAACTCGAGGACGTCGTCCTTGTCGGACACTCCTATGGCGGCCTGATCGTGACGGGTGTCGCAGGGCAGGTGCCGGAGCGCGTGAGAGCGCTCGTGTATCTCGATGCCTTCGTGCCGGCGGAGAGCGGCGTGTCGCTCTTCGCAAGAGGCAATCCGGAGCGCATGGCGCGGTTCCAGGCCGAGATCGACAGCGGTGCCGCCGGAGTCCAGCCCGACTTGTTCGATGCCTGGGCCGAAGACGAAGCGGTCAAGGACTGGCTGAGATCAATGTGCACGCCGCAGCCGGCGGGAACTTTCGCTGGCGGCGTTACCTTGACCGGACGAGAGGTCGAAGTGGCGCACCGCTACTACATCCTGTGCGAGCGGAACCGCCCTTCCGCGTTCTGGGACGAGCATGATCGGGTCAAGGGCCGGCCGGGCTGGAAAGCCGACCGGATAGCGACCATGCATGACGCGATGGTCGAGGCGCCGGACGAACTGGCACGTCTCCTCAACGAATTTGTCACGGGATTGACTGACGGTTAGCCGGAACGGTCCCTGGATCTTGCGTATCTTCGGCGGCACGGGGCAGGGACGACATGTTGTCCATGCCCCGTGATCTCGTGGCGGCAATTTTGTTGACGATGCGGCGCTTGCCATCACGGTAGCCGCGCATCGATCAGGAGTTTGGCCAGCGCCGCGGCGCACTTGCGCGACATTGGCTCGGTAGCTTCGGCAGACGGACCGCGTACGGCGAAGCGGTGCCCTTCGGTCGCCACTCTCGCTTTGCCACCGCACTTCAGCTCGCGGTGTTCGGGTCCACGCACGGCAAGGCCTGGCAGCGTGGCGCGGCTCGTATTCTGCCCGCACTGCCTGGGGCCGCGATGCAGGTTGACGTGGTCGCGCTCGGTAGCTACCTTGCCTGCATGAGATCGGTCGGCATCAAGGTCCTGAACAGCAAGTTGAGCGAGTACGTCCGGCTTGCGGCATCCGGCGAGACGGTCTTGGTGACTGACCGTGACCTTGTGGTGGCGGAATTGGGCCCGCTCAGGGAGACCCGGAGCTCGGTCCTCGCTGATGCGTTCCTCGCCGAGTCGGTGCGGTCCGGCGTGCTCGCGCCGCCGCCGCTGGCGGGATCCGGACCGCCGCCCAGGCCCGCACCGGTTGCCAGTCTGGACGAGGTTCTGGCCGAACTCGACGAGACCAGGCACGATCGGTGATCTATCTTGACACGTCCGTCGCGCTGGCCTGGCTGCTGACCGAGGATCGGCAGCCCCCGGTTTCCGTTTGGGACGGGACCCTGGTGTCGAGCCGGCTCCTCGAATACGAGATTTGGACGCCACTGCATTCACGTGGCATTGCGGATTCGCATGGCGAGGCGGCGCGCCAGCTCATTGGACGGGTCGCACTGCTGGAATTACCTCCGCAGGTACTGGCGCGGGCGCTGGACGCCTTTCCGGCTCCGCTGCGGACCCTTGACGCCCTGCACTTGGCGTCATGCGCGTATCTGGCCGATCAAGGCCAGAATGTGGAGTTGGCGAGCTACGACCGACGGATGAACGAGGTCGCTCGCGCGATGGATATCCCGCTCTTCAACCCCGAAGCGGCATGATTCGCGACTGGCAACTTTGTGCGATCATGCGCCAAGCGCCCTTCTGGATCCCGTCGCAGCGGCCGTTCCGGCATTCGATCGCCAGCGCCGCGGCTCCGTGTGTCCGCATACAGGGAGATTCCAGTTGAATCCTGCCAGTGACGTTGCCCATCTGGGCCACGCGGAACTCCATACCGACAGGTTCGAGGAGAGCCTTGACTTCTTTGTTCGCGTCTTCGGGCTGACGGAGAGCGGCCGAGACGAGGACAGCGTCTATCTTCGCGCGTTTGACGACTACGAATTTCACACGCTCAAGCTCACGCGGCACCACACGACGGGCGTCGGCCATGTCGCTTACCGCGTGTCTTCGCCGGAGGCCCTCGAGCGGCGCGTGGCGGCGATCTACGCGTCGGGCTGCAAGGTTCTTGGCTGGACCGACGGCGACCTTGGCCATGGCCCGGCATTTCGGTTCGAGGATCCCTTCGGGCACGTGTTCGAGATCTATTGGGAGACGCGGAAGTTCGACGCGCCCGAAGGCGAGCGCCCGGCGCTGAAGAACGTTGCCCAGAGATACCACGGGCGGGGATGCTGCCCGAGACGCCTTGATCACGTGAACCTTCTTGCCGAAGACGTCACCGTGTTCCGGGACTTCATGATTGCGACCCTCGGGTCACGCGTGACCGAGCAGATCCTTCTCGACAACGGCCGGCTTGGCGGCTGCTGGTTCACCGTGAACAACAAGACATATGATCTCGCCTGCACCGAGGAACATGGAGGCGGGAACGGGCGGTTCCATCATCTGACCTACGCTTGCGACCAGAGGGAGGACATCCTGCGCGCAGCGGACATCTTCCTCGAGAACGGCGTCCACATCGAGACGGGGCCGCACAAGCACGCGATACAAGGCACCTTTTTCCTCTATGTCTGGGAGCCTGCCGGCAATCGGGTGGAGCTGGCGAATTCCGGTGCACGCCTGATCCTGCAGCCCGACTGGGAGCCTGTGACCTGGACGGAAACGGAGCGCAGGAAGGGCCAGGCCTGGGGGCTGAAGACGATCGAGACATTCCATACTCACGGAACGCCCCCCGTGCCGAAGGCGTAGGTTCCGATTGTCACCAGTTGCATGCGCGAGGAGCGTCTGACTGCGCAGTTCAGGGCCTGTGACTGCGGTTCAGGGATCCGCTCAAATGCAGCGCCCGCCGTCGACCTCGAGACAGACCCCGGTCACCATGCCGGCCTCGTCGGAGCAGAGGTAGCAGGCCGCGTTGCCAATGTCCTCAGGCGTCGAAAACCTGCCAAGGGGTATCGTTGCGAGGAACCTGGCCCGCATCTCCGGCGTGTCCTCGCCGAGAAAGCTCTTCAGGAGCGGCGTCTCGCCCGCCACGGGATTCAGCGCGTTCACGCGGATGCCGTCAGGTGCCAGTTCGACCGCCATCGTCCTGGTGGCCGTGTTCATCCAGCCCTTTGAAGCATTGTACCAGTTGAGCCGGGGCCGCGGGCTGACGCCGGCTGTCGACGCCACGTTGAGGATTGCGCCGGAACCCTGCTCCCTGAAGACGGGCACCGCGTGCCGGGCCGTCAGGTAGACCGCCTTGCAGTTGACGGCGAACACGCGGTCGAAATCCGCTTCGCTGACCTCGTCCAGTGGCGCGGGCAGGTGAGTCACCCCCGCATTGTTGACCAGGATGTCGATCTTCCCGAAGGCCGATCTCGCCGAGGTCACCATCGCGGCAACGTCGCTGTCACTGGACACGTCGGTCTTTACGGCCTCGCAGCCAAGCTCATGCGCTTTCGCGTCGACGGCCTTGCCGTTCACGTCCGCGATCATCACACGCGCGCCTTCGGCGATGAACTTGCCGGCAATTCCGGCACCGAATCCGGATGCGCCACCGGTCACGATGGCGGCCTTCCCCTTCAACCGCATTTCAGTCTCCTATCCATGCAGCGCTGCAACGGTCTTCGAAGCTGTAAAGCCGTACATTGCCTCGAACCCCT